>JBFJNS010000116.1:0-8182 GCA_041618055.1 Binatia bacterium | reverse complement strand
TCCCGTGGAGAGCATGTCGATGCGGTTTTTTATCGGCATGGTCCAGGCATTGGCCACCCCGGGTAGCCGAAGGGCTTTGTCCATTTCCGCTACGAGTTCTTCCCAGGTGAGGGGTCGGCTATTGCCCAGCAGAGTATCGCCCATGGGTCGCAGCCAAGCCGGCCAGTGAGAGCGGTCTACGGGTACCTTTCGCCATTCGGACTCGGGCTTCAGCATAACTGTGGTCTCCCCCATGCTGAACGGAGCCGGATCGGTCGATGTTTCCGCCCTGCCAGCTTTACCAAAAACCCATTCGACCTCGGGGAAGCTCTTCAAGATTCGGTCCTGCATTTGGAGCAGCCGGCTGGCTTGAGTCGTCGAGATTCCCGGCAGGGTTGTCGGCATGTAAAAAATCATTCCTTCGTTCAGCGGCGGCATAAACTCCGATCCCAAGAGTCGGTAAGCCGGATAAGTGCCAATCAGCGCAACAATGGCCAGCGCAATGGTGGTTTTTCGAAACCGCAGCACCGCTCGTACCACCGGCGCATATAGAGCGATCAGCAGCCGGTTCACTGGATTTCTGGCTTCCGGTTGAATGCGGCCGCGAATAAGCAAAATCATCAACACGGGAGCCAGGGTGATGGACAGTAAAGCAGCAAAGAACATGGCAAAGGTCTTGGTAAAAGCCAGCGGTTTAAAGAGCCTTCCCTCATGAGACTCCAGCGTAAAAACCGTAAGAAAAGAAACCGTGATGATGAGGAGAGAATAGAACAGCGGCTTTCCCACTTCCTTGGCCGCTTCGACGAGAATCTGATTTCGGCTGCCGGGCCGGCCCGCTTCTTCCCACTGCTCTAGCCGTTTGTGCGCGTTCTCGACCATCACGATGGCAGCGTCGACCATGGCGCCGATGGCGATGGCGATACCGCCAAGGGACATGATGTTGGCCGTGAGATTCAGGTAGTAAATGGCGATAAAGGATAGAATAATGGCGATGGGAAGAGTAAGAATCGCCACCAGCGCGCTGCGCACATGAAAAAGAAATATTATGATCACGGCACTGACAATCAGGCTCTCTTCAATCAGTTTTTCTTTTAAAGTCGCGATAGACCTGAGGATAAGGTCCGAACGGTCATAGGTCGTGACGATCTTGACGCCGGGGGGTAGAGAGGACTCGATGGCCGCGATTTTTTTCTTCACCCGTTCGATGACGTTGAGCGCGTTCTCGCCGTAACGCATGACCACGATGCCTCCGACGACCTCCCCTTTGCCGTCCAATTCGGCAATCCCGCGCCGCATATCCGACCCCACAGTAACCGACCCGATATCACGCACGAGTATCGGCGTGCCCCGCTCTCCGCCCACGGCGATCATCTCGATGTCCTTAGTAGACTGAATGTAACCGCGCCCACGCACCATATATTCGGCGCCGCTCATTTCCACCGAGCGACCACCCACGTCATTGTTGCTCATGCGAATGGCGTCCACGACGCTTTTGAGCGGCAACCGATAGGCCGCCAGCCTGTTGGGGTCGACATTGATTTGATACTGGCGCACGAATCCACCCAGGCTCGCCACTTCCGCCACCCCTTCGACACCCCTGATCTGGTAGCGCAGGTACCAGTCCTGGAGACTGCGCAATTGCGCCAAATCATTTTTCCCCGTCCGATCCACCAAAGCGTATTGAAAGACCCAACCGACTCCCGTCGCATCGGATCCGAGCGTCGGCGTGATTCCGCGGGGAAGACGACCCGACACCTGATTCAGATATTCGAGCACGCGGCTCCTGGCCCAATAAATGTCCGTGCCGTCCTCGAAAATTATATAGACATAGGAGAAACCGAAGTCGGAGAACCCGCGCACAAATTTAACCTTGGGCGCCGAGAGCATTGTGGTGACGATGGGGTAAGTCACCTGGTCTTCCATGATTGTCGGGTTTCTTCCCATCCATTCGGTGTAGACGATCACCTGGACGTCTGACAGGTCCGGAATTGCATCCAGGGGCGTATTCTTCAGCGCCCAGATTCCCGCGGCGCTGAGGAAGATAACCATAAAGAAGACGAGGAATTTGTTATTTGCACTTCCTTCGATAATTTTTTCAATCATTGCGAGCTCTCTACAGTTGCGCTACGAGCCTGAATTTTTCCTGAATGTCTTTCTGCCCGGGGCGGCGGATTGTGACGATGACTTCCCATTCTCCCGCCATCGACAGATGGCCTTTGGCTTCGTAAGAGCCCTCCTTGGATATTTTCCCTTCTGCAGTGGAAGGCACCATGCCCTGCATGTTCATCTGGAAGACGAATGCGACCTGTGCGTCTTTGACGAGATTTCCTGTTTTATCCGCGATTTTCAGGCGTGCGATAATCTCCCCCGCCTTAGGCTTAACCGGATCAGTGGAGAAGGTTAGGGTTAGATCCTGGCGTTTCTTTTCCTGCGGAGCGCTCTTGGCGGGAGCATCCGGTTTCGCTCCTTTCATGTCGTGCCCGGCCATGGCGCCCATGGCTTCCGTGAGGCGGCTTTCCGAATCGAGTAGAAAACTTGCGCTTGACAGGATGCGCTCTCCGGGCGACAGGCCGGCAAGTACTTCGTAATAGTTGTCGTATTTGCTTCCCAGCTTCACTTCCGCGGGCGCGAAGCGGCCGTCGCCTTTGTCCAGAAACACGACCTGCCTCAACCCCGAGTCCAACACGGCCTCGTCGGGGATTGCCAGGCGCCGGCCTGCGTCAAAGGCGATCTCCACGTTGGCGTACATCTCGGGCTTGAGGTTGAAATCATGATTGGGAAACTCAAGTCGAACCTTGGCCGTGCGCGTTTTCTCGTCCATGACCGGAGCCACCCAGGCAACTTTGCCGCTGAAGACCCGTCCCGGAAAGTAGGAGAGACTAATCGTCGCGATCTGGCCTAATCGGATTTGCGCAAGTTCGAACTCGTAAATGTCCGCGTTGACCCATACTGTCGATAGATCCGCAATGGTGTAGAGTTCCTTGTCCGGCATCACTTTCATCCCCTGAAAGGCATCCTTTTTGATGACGAAGCCGCTTATCGGAGAGAAAATGGTCAGGCTTTTCTTGGGCTCGCGTGTCCTCTGCAGTTCATCGATCTGTCCGTCAGAGATATCCCATAGACTTAGCCTTCTGCGTGTTGCATCCAGTAGTGATAAGGATCCAGAGCGGATTTCTGTCAAAGAACTGGACGCCAGAGCGTCCTTGGCCTGGAGGGCCAAAAGGTATTCCTCCTGCGTCGCCACGAGGTCGGGGCTGTAGAGCGTAAAGAGAGGTTGATTCTTTTGCACGCGCTTGCCGGTATAGTTGACAAACAGTTGTTCGATCCAGCCGTCGATTTTTGTAAACACCTGGGCGATCCTGGTCTCGTCGTAGGTCACAATGCCAACAGTGCGAATTTTTTTGGCCAGAGGACGAACTTCGGCGACGGTCGTCCTGATGCCGACGAGCTGCTGCTTATCCGCCGGAATATTGATGTCTCCGCCCGACATGTCATGACCCGCATGGGCTCCGGGGTCGCCTATGGCAGCGGTTTGACCTTGAACTGCGGCGTGATCCATCTGCTGGCGCTTCTGTCCCCACCAGTGACCCAACGCGACTAGCGCCGCGGCAAAGAGAATAATCCCTAGTGCTTTTGATGTTTTTTTCATAATCATAGCCGTGCTCCCGTAAAGAACGTTTTCTTGTTTGTGCCTGTTTACTGCAATTCCTTTCCCACGACGCGCTCGAGATCAGCGAGGGATTGAACGAGATTGACCTGGCTCTTGTAATGGCCCATGCGGGCCTCACGCAGCGCCCGCTCGGCCTCAAGAAGGTTCACGAACTCCACACGTCCCGCCTGATAAGCAGCCATAGCGGATCTGAATGAAAGCTCGGCCAGCGAGAGGAGCCCTTCGCGGTACAGCTGTACGGTTCGTTTGGCAGCCTGGACCTTGGCTTGCGACTCTCCGACTTGTTTCACGGTCATGTTTCTCATCGCCTCGCGGCTTGACTTCGCGGCGCGGATCTCCGCCAAGCTTTCTTCGACTTCGTATTTGCGTCTGTCGACCGTCCAGGGAGAAAACGGAATGGTAATATTGACCATGGCGGCATAGCGATTCTTTTTCTTCATTTCCATCGGCATCCGCATGTAATCCCATCCGAGCATAAAGTCGGGAAATTTACGGTTGCGGTCGGCTAAATCGTACATTCTTTCCGCTCGCTCTATCTCTCGCTCCGCCCCTCGCAACTCCGGACGGTTGGCAAGCGCCATTTCATCGAACCCTGTCACGGCAAGCCCGCCCTCCGGCAGCTCAAGCTCGGCGGGGACCGAAAGGGGTGCCCTCGACGGACGAAACATCGCCGTGTTCAGCCGCACCTGAGCTGCGCTCCCCTCTTCTTCCGCGGCAATGAGCTGGTTCATGATTTCGCTCTGCTCCAGCTGGGCTTTGAAAACATCCTGTTGGGTGACTCTCCCCACTCGATAGCGCGCTTCTGTAGCCCCGATAATGGCGCGCATGATCTCCCGCTGTTCACGAAGAATCTCAATGGCGCGCTGCGCCATGAATAAGTCGGCGTAAGCCATCTTGACCATCGAGATGACCTCTCTCTCTTTGGCGACAACCTCCTGCTCTACAACCTTGACTTCTTGCTGGGCGATTTTCTCCTTGAGAGGGAGCTTCCCGAAAAATGGAACCATCTGGCGGATACCGATCGCGTTCGCGTCCGCCTGGTTCAGGCTGGTGGGGTTTGAGAAAGGAATGCCGCCAAGCTGGAAAACGATCTCGGGGTCTTCCAGATACCCGGCTTGAGCAGCTCTGGCCTGAACAACCCTTAATTTTTCTCTGGCCGCCTGGATCTCCGGATTACTCTTGAGCGCCTCGGCAACTGCCGCCGACAGGCTGAGTCCTGCTTTTTCAGTCGCCGCCTGTTCTGCCGCATCCACGCATAAGCTCGCCGTTAGTAATAGAAAAAATGTCAGAATTGCCATCTGTGCCATTCTAGGTACGTTCATAATAAATCCCTTTGGAGCGATATCGGGCCGGCGCGTAATGAATTCTTACGGCTGCCAACTTTGTAACTGAACAGTTTGCCAGGCCGGCCTTGGCATCGGAGCGATGCTCCGGTGCACGTTACTTAAGGGCCGAAATGTGGGGAGAGCTTGCTAAATCCGGAGAAGTGGAAAGGCAATGGACAGTGAAGGTTTCAGTACAGGATCGTAAAAGTTTTTCCAATCAAAAGCTTCGGCCAAGACTACCGAGGACAGGATGCTATCGACGGCGAGTTGCGAAGAGATGATTGCAAGTGTCTGCACCTGCACCCCTTGCGACAACGACGGCTGCAACGCCAGCATTCGATCACGGACGGATGCGCAGATATCCTCTTTGTGCTCCGAGCAGGGACCTCTTTCCACTGACTCATGACTCATCGCAACGTTGTGGTAGTTCAGGTGAAGCAGTTTCAGGCCTGAACACGCATAGACCAAGGTGATGACGAGAAAGGAAATTGATACAAAAAGGGATGGCAGAGCGGAAGCCCTGGTTGAAAACATGGATCTGGGCTGTGAGGCCATATGACGCATACAAAGGTACTTCAGATCCGTTGCGTTGTCAACTTTTTGGAAAACTGCCTGGCGCTGATTAAATTCCCCGCCCCAAGCACAGAAAGGGGAAAGAGACCTTTCCCCTTTCTGCATGATTTCAAACGATCTGCAATGTTTTAGAATGCGTACACGAGTTGGAGCCCCAAACTGGTCTGGCTCTTGTCGGCCCTGGTCGTACCCTTCTGGAAGACTCGTTCATCGGACCAGTCCTGGCGAAATTCCGCTCGCCCGAGCAGCATCTTGGTAAATTTGTAGGAACCGGTGATCGTGACTTCGCCAACCGTCACATTTGCATGGTTGCCGAAAAAGTCCCCGCCCAGTCGAGCGCCGTCGCGGTCGTTGAAAATCTCGCCCCGAAGGGCTGTCGAAAAACGGTCCGTCCAAGCGTAGGAGGCTATTCCGCCAAAGCCCTGCCACGTGGCATCCCTCGTTCCACCCAGTGACGCTTTTTCCTCGTGGCCGTATGTGTATTCCAGCAAAAGTGTCAACGCATCCGCAGGCTTGATCGTAAAAACGTTCGCCCACGCAAACCTTTTTGGCCCATTGCTCGATTGCTCGGCGCCGTAAACGACGCTGCTGTTCAAGGAAAAGCTATCGCTCGGCGTGATCGAAATCCCGCCCAAAAAAGTCGCTGAGTTGTTGTTGTCGCGTGGATTGTCCCACCCCGTCACCGGCCCCGCGGTGATGGTCACCATTTTATGGACCGGATAGGAAAACAGCACGCCCAGATGGCGAAACGGTATGGCAAAGCCGAACAGGTAAGAGCGCGAGATATTGTCGTTGTGCGCACCGGCTTCCGGAATGATCTCGGTTCCGAGGAGCGTAACGAACAAACCACCCTTGATCTGCAAGCCCGCGCCGATCGGCAGCGTGGTGGTGAGGTAGGCTTCACGCAACTCGGCGGAAGGCTCCGACTGCAAGGTTCTTCCCCACAAAGTCGCCTCCCTGAGCAATTCGGCCGTGCGCCCGAAATCACCCGAAAGCTTGAACCCAACGCCCCAATCCTTCTCCGGCTTTTGAATCGTCAAATTGAAATGGTTAAAAACAACGTCGTTGTGATCGACGTCGAAAACCCTCAGGCTGATATCGTTGCCGGGTCTTCCCGGCCGATTGAAACTATAGGTGTAGCTGGTATCGAAAAAACCGCTGATGGCAATTCCCAGGGCCTTCTCAAGAGCCGACTTTCCAGCGGCAATGTTGCGATCCAGAACGCCGACGCTGCCATCCAGGCTAAGCCAACCCGGCGCCAGCGGCTTTTCATCCTGCGCATAGACTGGCGCCATTGTCACAAACAAAACAGCCACAATTAGAACCAAACCCATCACTCCTCTCTTCATCTGACATGAACCTCCTTTTCTGCATTCAAGCAATGCCGATCTTTTCTCCTCGCAGGGCCTCGATGGCTGTGCATCCGGCCTTGGAACATGTCTGGACAGCAAGGAAAATGCCAACCAAAACTTGCCGCGAAAAAGGCCGGCAAGAACAAATATAAAGCGTTTCTTGCCCACGCCATAATACTCCGGCGAAAGCTGCCTAAAAACTGGTCATGGGACCGGCTATTTTCTTAGGCAAAACCAGGCGGAGCGGAACAATTCACGATTGTCGCGTTACAGACAGCCATCCCGGCAACCCATCAAGCGCCATCGCTCTAAGGCCTCTCTGATCTGGTGTCGGTCAACTCCATAGGAACTATCGGTGGAAATGAAACATGAATAGCGGATCAAAAACTTTCATCTTATGGCCTTTCGGCTTTATTTTCGTGCCTCCGATGCTTGATCCTCGTCGCGCGACGAATGAACTCCGAAAGAATTCGCTCCCCGTAGTACCTCAATGCCGACGAATAACTGAGCGTATCCGCGCGAATTTTCTCCGGCGACACGTAGGGAACCTGCGCGATATCCTTCGAGCGTTCATCGAGCCAGCGTTCGATCATCACGGGGGTCACCTCCAGATGGAATTGAAGCCCATATACATTTTTCCCCAGGCGAAACGCTTGATTCTCGAAATAAACCGAGGACGCAAGACGCAAGGCACCCTCGGGTAGTTGAAACCCGTCCCCATGCCACTCAAAGACGATCGGCTTCTCCGGAAGATATCCCAATAGTGAATCAAGTTGACCATGCGGGTTCACCGAGATTGGATACCAGCCCATTTCCTTGACGCTTCCATGATAGATCTCCGCCCCTTGCGCCGATGCAATAAGCTGAGCGCCCAAACCGATACCCAGAACGGGCAATTCATCCGCCATGGCGGCACGGAGGATGGTCTTTTCCCAGCGCAGAAACGGATAGCGTTCTTCCTCTCGAGCGCTCATGGGCCCGCCCAAGACGATCAACGCCCACACGTGATTCCATTCTTCCGCGGGAACTTCGCCGTGAAACAGCCGGATCAGTCGAAAATCCGCCTTCTGTTTATCGAAGACCTCGGCGAAAAACCCGAGATCATCGAACGGGTCATGCTGAAACACCAGGACCTCTTTCATTGGGTCCCTCAGACGCACTCTTAGGTATCGAAATACAGGGCGAATTCATGGGGGTGAGGTCTCATGCGCATGGGGTCGACTTCCTTCTTGCGTTTGTAGTCCAGCCAGGTGGCGATCATGTCCTTGGTAAACACATCGCCC
>JBFJNS010000115.1:0-8185 GCA_041618055.1 Binatia bacterium | reverse complement strand
TCCCCGTGGCGGCGGCTGAATTCCGTCGCTGTGGGATGCTGACGCGGAGTTATTATCTCTCGGAGGAAATCCCGTTTGGCAAAACCGCGGATGCATATTGGTCGGAAGACTTGAGCAGGTTGGGGGGGCATGAAGGGATGAAACGGCGGCGGCGATTCCTTAGCGCCATCGCCTTGATCCTCCGGCGGCTTCATCGGCACCGCATTTATCACAACGATTTGAAAGACGCGAATGTCATGGTCGCTGCTGCTTCGCAGGCAGGTGAGTCTTATTTCTTGCTCGATCTCGAGGGGGTTCGCGTATGTGCATACTTGAGTATGCACAGGAAAATAAAGAACCTCGTGCAGGTGAACCGGACCCTGGGGAAATATCTGGCGACGACGCAAAAATTGTATTTTTTGAAGTGCTATCTCGGGGAACAGACTGGGGAGACGAAAACACTGAGGTGGTGGGTGGAGCAAATCGTGCGAGCTACTCGCAAGGCGGATCAGCGGTCGATGAACAAGATCTCCCCGTAGCAACGCTAATGTCTGAACGGAGCGTAGTTCAATGCCCAATCCTTACATAAAGGAAGCCATCACAAGAATCTGGCGCGCCGAAGGCGGCCTCAAGGACCCAATGGCGTTAGACCTCAGCTGCGGAAGCGGCGACACTTCTCGGATCCTTTCTTCTTGTGGCTTCGAAGTCGTGGCGACCGAGCACCTGGACCCGCCGCCCGATTTGGGGGAGTCCGTTCACAGGGTAAACGGAGTCGATTTGAATCACCCACTGCCCTTCAAAAGCGGTTCCTTCGATGCGGTCAATCTGATTGAAGTGATCGAGCATATCGAAAATCAGGCTCAACTGATTCGCGAAATGGCGCGTGTCTTGAAGCCCGGGGGCGTCGCAGTTGTCAGCACGCCCAATGTTGTGAATGCGCTTTCCCGATTGAGATTCCTTTTCACCGGCTTTTTGCGGGGACGCGTTCGCCCGCTGCATTACCGCTTCAAGCCGGGCAACGCACATAATGTGTATCTCATTAATTTTTACGAGCTTTACTACATTCTGTTTCATTCGGGCTTCGACATCGAGTTGGTGGCAAAAACGCGCGTCAAATTCGCGCCTGTGTGTTTTGCCTTTATACTCTATCCGCTCATGTGGGTATTCAGTTTCTTCGCGGTCGTGTTGCCGGAGAAGGATCCCGTTCAGAGAAAGATCAACTGGCGCATTTTGCGGTACTTTTTGAGTGCCCCGTTGCTCTTGTCGGATAATATGGTGGTGAAGGCTAGAAAGAGACAGTTGTACGAAGCTGTAGAGGCGTTCGGCACGGCTTCAGCGCCGGAGAGAGACGCGCTTTACAAGAATATGTATGAAGAGCACTATAGAAATGTCGCCAAGGAAAGTTACCAGCCTACCCCCCGGAGACGCAAAAGAATTGCAACCTATTGCCGGTTTTTGGGACGAGACTACGACTCGGTCTTAGAACTCGGCTGCGGCCATGTGGATCTCAGTTACGCGTTGCTGAAGCACAGCAAGAAAGTTGTCGCTACGGATATTTCCATTAGGGCGTTGAGCGCTGCGAAAAAGAACGGGGGAGTGTGGAATCAAGCACATGCGCAAAGCCCGACTCCGTTTTTCGCGCAGAGCAATGCGACTGCGCTTGCTTTCGCGGACGGCGTATTCGATCGCGTCGTCAGCACGTCCATGATTGAACACCTTTATCCCGAGGATATTCCGCGTCATCTTTCGGAAGTACGTAGAATTCTCAAGCCGCAGGGGCTGTATCTGATATGGTGCCCGAATGGTTTGGGGCATCATTCGGACCGCGACTTCCATCTTAGTTCCCTGTCCCACGAAGATTTAATGCATCATTTAGAGCGCGTGGGATTTACGGATTTTCAAACCCTTTTGTTCAATCGGTTTCCTTTTGTCGTCAATGCTCGGGCAAAGGTCCATCTGGAACGGTTTCTGACACGCTTTAAAATCCGCGTGTTATGGAGCCATCTGGGAGTTCGAAACATTTTACTCTTGGCTAGGAGAGCCTAGAGGCTCTTTCATCCGCACTATGATGCCGGTGCCATAACGAAAAGAAATGACCCTAAACAGCTATGAAATGGCACATTTCTTAATTTCACGCTATATAAAGTGCCTGCCGGCTCTTAAGGCCTTCCCAATGTTTGCTGAGACATGAATTGCCGGGGCCCTGGGAAGGAATGAAGCCATTTCCCAGAACGAGCGGGGCTTGCGGGAATTGAGGTTTAAGCGGGTGGATTCCGGCGCATGGATGCCGGGCGGCCAGGGCTCGAAGAAAAGGTCGATAAGACAGTGACGCCATTGCCGAAGGTTTCAGTTGTAATCGCTACGTATAATCGGTGTGATTTCCTTGCTGAAACCATTGAGAGCGTTTTCCAGCAGGGTTTCAAAGACTACGAACTGATAGTGGTCGACGACGGGTCTACCGACGACACGCGAAAGTTGGTGGCGTCCTACGGCCCGCGCCTGCGCTATTATTTTCAGGAAAACCGCGGTCCGTCAGCGGCACGTAACCTGGGAGTTAGCCAAGCTCAGGCCCCGTGGGTCGCCATACAGGATTCCGACGATCTTTGCACCCGCGACCATTTGGAGTCCTTGTACGGCTACGTCCAATCGCATCCCGAGTGTGGAATGGTGTTCGCTAACGGCGCCTATTTGAAAGGCCCGGAACATAATCGGGACGTCATCACGCCAACGAGAAAGTCACAGCGCCTGGCGAAATGTGGTGTCCGGTTGGTGGACCTTTTTGACAAAAGCATCGTCCGGCTTCAGGCGGCACTGATATCGAAGGCGTGTTATGAAGCGATCGGCGGTCATGATGAGAGTCTGCGGATCGCGATGGACTTGGATCTGGCCTTTAGGATATTCATGCGCTATCCGGTTGCTTATCTGGATCGCGTGGTGTTTTATTATCGGAAACACGAAGGGAATATCGGCCGAAATCAAGAGTTGAGACTGCTCGAAAATATACGCGTCATCGAAAAACTGGTGGAGGGGTTTCCTCAAGCCAGGGACGTTTTGGGCCCGCGGCGAATTGCGGCGCGTATGGCTTACCGGTATTACCGCCTGGCCAAGGGCAGATGGAACATCGGTGATCGGGAAGGCGCGCGGGCAGCCGTGGCGAAGGCCATATCGTTGCGCCCATTTTCTTTAAAGTATCGATACTACCGATGGCAGTGGTTGGGGAGTGAGAACCGTGGCTGGTAATGGATTATTCACGGGCAAGCGGGTGCTTGTCACTGGCGGGACGGGTTCCTTTGGTCACCAAATCGTCGACCAGCTGTTGGCCGAGGACCCGCTCGAAATCAGGGTGTTTAGCAGGGACGAAGACAAGCAGGTACGGATGAGCGAAGAGTATGGTATGGGTCACCAGTATCCGCGGAAAGCTTCCCTCAATTTCGTGATTGGTGACGTGCGTAATCGAGACAGCGTGCGGACCGCAGTTTCCGGAATAGACATCATCTTCCACGCTGCCGCTTTGAAGCAGGTTCCCCTGTGCGAGTACCACGTCTGGGAGGCCGTGCAGACAAATATCCTCGGTGCCCAAAACGTGATTCAAGCGGCCCTGGAAGAAAACGTCGAGAAAGTCATCGCGGTCAGCACGGACAAGGCCGTGAAGCCGGTAAACGCCATGGGCATGACTAAATCGATTCAGGAGAAGCTGTTCACGGCGGCGAATTTCCATAAGAGCGGCAAGAAAACGATCTTTACCTGTGTTCGGTACGGTAACGTCATTGGATCGAGGGGATCCGTGATACCGCTGTTTAAGAGACAGATCGAATCGGGGGGACCGATTACCATCACCGATACGGCGATGACGCGCTTCATTCTGACGTTGCCGGAAGCCATTGAACTTGTTTTCCGTGCGGCGGGAACCGCGGTTGGCGGCGAGGTGTTCGTGCGCAAGCTTCCGGCGGCGCGCGTGGTTGACATTGCCGAAGTGATGACGGAAACGTTTTCTCCGCACGGCGACATTCCCAAACGCGTCGTTGGCATACGGCCGGGTGAAAAAATTCACGAAGTCCTGGTCTCGGAGGCCGAGGCCGTGCGAACCATCGAGGACGATGCCACCTACCTCATTTTGCCGCAAATTGATCTGGACAGCACCAAGTCATTTTACTCCCTCGGCAAGCCCGTCACGTTTTCGGAATACAGCTCCGATGCCGCGCGGAGGCTCACCAAGGACGAGATTAAATCCGTGCTGGCTCGGACTGGTTGGCTTTCGGAATGAAAATTCTCGTTACCGGGGCGAGCGGCATGCTGGGGCATAACCTGGCACGATGGGCGAGCCGAGAAAATGAGGTTTGGGGCAGCTTCCATACGCATCCGATATCTATCCCGGGCTGCACCATGTTCCCTACGGAGTTAACCAATGAAAAAGAGCTCAGAGCTCAACTCAATTCGATCGCACCCGACGTTATTGTGCATACCGCAGCGTTGACGGACGTCGATGAATGCGAGAAAAACGCCCAGGTGACCAAGCGTATCAATGCGGATGGCACGAGAATCCTCGCAGAGGCTGCCGAGGAACTGCGGGCGCGATTGGTTTATATTTCCACCGATTACGTGTTTGATGGCGAAAGCGGTCATTACAGCGAGAATGATGCGCCGGGCCCAGTCAATTACTACGGTGAAAGCAAGCTCCTGGGCGAGGAATTCACGCGGCGGTATTGCTCGCAGGCGCTTGTTCTCAGAACCACGATGTTTGGTCTTAAGATAGCGACGCAAAGAGGGCTCATGGAAACCCTGGTGGAAGCCCTCGGCAACGGCAAGCCGCTTTTGCGGTTTATTGATCAATATTCCACGCCCCTCTATACGGGGCAGTTGACTCAAGTTATTTTGCAGTTGCTGCGCCTTGGCGCCTTGGGCCTGTTTCACATCGGTACCAAGGAGAAAGTCAGCCGTTTTGAGTTTTCACGCCAGGTGGCGCAGGTTTTTGGCGCCGAACGCGCGGACATTCGGCCCGCGCGTTTCCGGCAGATTGAAGGAATCGCACGGCGTCCCAAGGACACTTCCTTGACAAGCCAGTTGATCGAGACGCAATTCGGAGTGGTATTGCCTGACTTGGGAATCGGGCTGCGGCAACTTAAGAAGGATTGGGACTTGGTGGGTACGAAAGGGATCGCTTTCTAATGATTGACGGGGTCAAGATAGCGGCACTGGATGTTAAACGGGATGAGCGAGGATGGTTGACCGAAATTCTGCGCTCCAGCACGCTGGTCGACGGAGCGCGAATGTCCCAGCTGTATCTCACGGTGGGCAATTCGGGAATCACCAAAGGCAAACACTATCATCGGCGCAAGACGGAATGGTTCTGCGTCGTCAGCGGCAATGCGACGCTCTTTCTGAGAGACACGAGAACCGGGGAGGAGCAGAGGGTGTCTATGGGCGACCATCATATGGTGACCGTCACGATCCCGCCTCACGTGGCACACGCCATTACTAACAACGGCGAGGCGCCTTTCTATTTGCTCGCTGTCGTGAGCGAGGAGTTCAATCCGGAAGATCCCGATACGTATGCCTTTGACTTCCCGGGCTTGTGAGCATCGTAATGGCGCCCGCAATCAGTATCATCATTGCGACTTCGGGCAGAGTGGAGAAACTAAGGCGGCTACTCGATGCGCTTGATTCTGTCCATGGGCGGGACCGAATCGAGCACGAAATTGTCGTGGCGAACAACGCGTCCGACGAAGCCACAGTCGCCGCAGTGGAAGCGTTGGCGCGTGACTACGACGGCAGAGGCAACACGCGTTGCCGGCAAGTCAGAGAGCCGGTTCCGGGGAAGTGTCGCGCGCAAAACCGAACGATTCCGGAGACCGCCGGCAGCATCATTGCGTTTCTGGACGATGATGTAGAGGTCAGACCCGAGTGGCTTGAGGCTGTAGAGGCATTTTTCAAAAGCTATCCTCACGAGATCATGCAGGGGTCCGTGCTGATGCGTCCCGAGGACGAGAAGAACGAGGAGTTGCAGAAAGCTCTGTATCGCTATCGGACGGTGGACTTCATCAATTATAAATTTCCCCGAGGCACCGACATCCAAACCTTGACCGGAGGGAACATGGCCATACGGCGCGCGGTGTTCGACCGGGTCGGAATGTTCGACGCGAGACTCGGTCCGGGAGGGTTCGGCATTTCCGAGGACGTCGAGTTTGCCAAGAGGGCACTCGCCGCCGGAATCCGAATCGGTTGGGAGCCGCAGGCGGCCGTTTACAACGAGCTGGACCCGACCCGTTTTAACGAGGCTGAATTCCGCCGGCGGCACGAGCAGCAGGGAAGGAGTCGATTCGCCTATAAACGTAGCTCTCTGTTTTCTATTCTTACCAATTTGATGCGTTCTGTTTTTACGTTCGCCTGGTATTCCCTCGTCGGAAACGAGAGAAAAAAGTATCGTGCCAAAGGGCGCTACTTCCACTACCGCGCCATGCTTACGGAAAAAACTAAGCAAATCAGAGGAATCCATTTCTGATTCGTCATCCTGCGCAATAACCACCGACCGGCTGGCTTAGAATAGGGCACCCGGCTTTTCCGCGCCGCGATGTAAATAGCGCGGAGGGCCAGAGTTGCCCACTTCGAGAGCTTTGCGGGGAGCGAAATGGCCCTGACTTTTCTCGCTGCGGTGATATTGTCCGCGATGGCAATATCCTGGAAGCGGCTGGAGCGGAAAACATCTTCCCATAAGACTCGCTTGGGCCCTTTTTTTCTAATCGTGTCGTGCATGGCCACGATGCCGCCGTCGACGACGAACGGTTCCCAGAGCGCGAAGTCAAGCTTGGCCGCGTGATAACGGTGGTCGCCGTCGATCCAAAGAAGACGAATGGGCTGATGCCATCCCTTGTTTGCCTCTTCAGAGGTCATGATCAACGGGACGACGTGATCCCCAACACCGGCGTTCTTGATGTTGGCTAAAAATTCCGCTTCCGTGTCTTCGGTGTAGCCCTCCTCCAACTGAGGCCTGTGCGGATCAATGGCGTAAATTTTGCCTTTTTGAAATTTGGCGGCGCCACGGGCCAAGGCAATGGTCGATTTGCCCTTGAAACTGCCGATCTCTACTATGACACCGTCGCCAGTGCTCACTTGCCCCAAGCGATAGAGGAAATTCACCTCATCTATGGTTAACATGCCGGCAACGTTGTAGACGTCAGCAACTTCCTGTATCATTCAGTCTCCGAAGGTTAGGTGGGCAATGGCTATATCCATTTCAAGCGATCACTCTAAGGGTATTGTTTGCTTTTTGTCAATTCTGCCCCTATGTTCTGTAGGCGATGAGCGAGCCGCGAGAACAGGCTTCTCCCCGGGCAACGGTTTCCGCCATTGTTGTCTGCTTTAACGAGAAGGACAATATTCGCCGCTGTTTGGAGAGTTTGCGCTGGTGCGATGAGGTCGTCGTCGTCGACTCATTCAGCACTGATGGCACCTTTGACATTTGCCGGCAGTATACGGACAAGGTGATTCAGCGGGTCTGGGCCGGGTATCGCGACCAGAAAGCTTTTGCTCATTCCCAGGCGGGCAAAGACTGGGTATTGCTCGTCGATGCCGACGAGGAGGTTTCAGCCGAACTGCGCAACGAAATCCAGCAGGCACTGCAGCTTGACGGTGATCGCTATTGCGGCTTTGCGATTCCGCGGCTGGTTTTTTACTTGAACCGTTGGTGGTGGCGGGGCGGATGGTACCCCGATTTCGACGTGAGATTATTTCGCAGGGAGCGGGCCGCGTGGGGGGGAACCGATCCGCACGAAAAGATCCTTGTGGATGGCAAGGTGCGCCGTTTGACGCATCCGCTGCACCATTATTCCTATCGTAATATCGAAGATCACCTCGAGAGAATCAATCGATTTACATCGATTTCGTCGCGCGAGCTGGCGAAAGCGGGCAAACGCTGGCACTTGGTTGACGCTCTGGGACGGCCGGCTTTCCGTTTTTTTCGCTCGTACGTCTTGAAACGGGGTTTTCTGGAAGGCTTTGGCGGTTTCTACGTCGCAGTGATGGCGGCCGTTTACGTTTTTCTCAAGTATGCTAAGCTCTGGGAATTGGAGCTGGAGGAGAAGAAAAAAGGTGGTCAAGGGCGGTCGTAGCCGCTTGCTGAAAGTGCTCCATGTCGATCCGGAACGGAATTGGGGAGGGGGCGAGGCTCAGGTGCTTGGGCTGCTTGCCTATCTTGCGCAACGGGGACACC
>JBFJNS010000114.1:0-8188 GCA_041618055.1 Binatia bacterium | reverse complement strand
GGAATTCTTTCGTTAGCAGCAAGGCTACGGGCCTTTTCGAGTCCTCCGCTAGAATCTGCGCCCTCTTGATTACCTCCCTGGCTTGCTGCGGCTCGCGCAGGACGTATGAACGAATGCCGAGTGCATTCAATACCGGCTCGGTCATGCTGCCACTTGTGCTGAAGGTGCGGTCGCCAATATCTCCCGCGTAGTAAATGAGCAGCAGCAGAGGGATTTGGTATTGCAACAATGTGCTCACGATCGCATTTACGCTGTTGAAAAAACCGCCATTTTGAACTATTACGGCACATTTTTTCCCGACCAAATAGGCCCCCGCACAAATCCCCATTCCCTCTTCCTCTCTGCACAGAGGCACATGGATCACATCCTGATCTTCCTCGATCAGTCCTAGCAGTTCGGTCAGATTTACATCCGGCAAGGTGGCCATTAGATTGATGCCGGCTTCCTTTAGTCCGCTGAGAATGGTCTGCGCGGCTTCTTTTTCGCTCATTCGATTTTCCTTATGGACAACGTAGACTATCCCGCTTAGCACCATTCCATAGGCAGATCAAGCGCAGTATTTTTCTGCCACCGGCCTTTACTTTTGCAGGAATGTGCGTATAAGCACTTCCTTGGAATCAGGGCGCCGTATCTTCGGCCACGTGGCGGTAGAACAAGGAGGCTACAATGATCAAGCTATACGACTTCAATTCTTCGCCCAATTGTCAGCGTGTCAAAGTCGTTCTGGAAGAGAAGAAGCTCCCCTACGAGACAGTACCCGTCGACCTGCGAAACAAAGAGCAGAAAACTCCCGAATTCTTGAAAATCAGCCCCTACGGCAAGGTTCCAGCTATCATCGATGGAGACACGGTTCTTTACGAAAGTTGCATAATTAACGAATACCTTGATGAGAAGTTTCGCGATCCGCCGCTCATGCCCACCGACTTCGGCGCCCGGGCAAGAATCCGTATCCTCATCGACTACGGCCTTGCGCATTTGGATGGTCCTTACCAGAAGCTCCGCGGGGAACTAACGAAGGGTGAAAAAGATCGGGACCAAGGCGTCATCGATTCCGCCAAAGACGACCTGAGAAAACTCTTGCAGCGATTGGAAAGCGAGATCGGACATCAACCTTATCTGGCCGGAGACTTTTCCCTTGCCGACGCAGCATTAATACCTCGATTCATTCGGCTCGAAGTTTTCGGGGTTCTTCCCGATCCATCTTTGCCCCGTCTTGGAGAGTACTTAAAAAAGATGAAAGAGCGCCCTTCCGTCAAGATAATCTTATAAAGCGGATTCTGTACGCTTCCATATTTTTTTCCGGGGGAATTCGGCACTTATGGTAACACTGCCGAGCGGTGTGTTCTGGGCTATATTGGCAGCGTTCCTGCGTCCCGTTCTCCAGCGCACCGCGAGTCACACCAGACCCCTGTATGAGGGGCGCGTGCTCGTGCCTGGCTTGCAGAGAAACGTAAACGTTTATCGGGATGACTACGGCATTCCCCATGTGTTAGCAGGCAATGAGGACGATCTTTTCTTGGCTCAGGGCTATTTACACGCCCAAGAACGACTCTGGCAAATGGATATCAACCGGCGGTTCCTCTCCGGGCGCCTCGCCGAGATCTTTGGCGGTTTTTCCATCCCCTGGAGAGAGCTATCGACGCTGTTCCGTGAAAAGGAAAGCTTCGAGCTAGACTATTTCATCAGGTTGATAGGGCTGCACCGCACGGCTCTGGCTTCCTTGGAAGCCTTGAATGAAAATGATCACAGGAGACTGAACGCCTATAGCGCCGGAGTCAACCGCTACATCGAACGGTGCGGGAAAAAATTACCTTGGGAGTTCAAACTTCTACGCTACGAAGCCGACCCCTGGAAGCCGGAAGACAGCATTCTCATCACCAAGGGGTTTGCCTTTTTCCTCTCTACAGCCCTGTTCACACGCCTCAGTACGATCGCACTCGCCGCCAAGTTGGACGGGGATCAAGCGAGGCTAAAGTCCCTATATCCCGGCTACCCCGAAGACGGGCCAACGGTCACAAGGGCCGTCGGGAACTCCGCTAATGGCATCTGGCGATTCATAAACGGCACCTTTTTACGAAGCGATTGGCATCCCGCCGGTCACGGGAGCAATAACTGGGTCATCGCACCAGATCGCTCTCAAACGGGAAAGGCCGTTTTGTGCAACGACCCGCACCTCCGAATGACACTTCCCTCCCTATGGTACCTGATGCACCTGAGGGCGGAACCCAACAAGAATCAACCGGATGGATACGAAGTCTGGGGCGCCTCGATACCGGGTTCTCCCTGTATTCATGTGGGACACAATCGCTGGATTGCTTGGGGGGTTACAGCCGCCGTCTGCGATGACGTCGAACTCTATCGCGAGAGAATCCATCGTTTGGACCCGAATTTCTATCTTGCCGACCATCGCTGGCTTGCGATGATGAACCGGTGGGAGACTATTCACGTTCGTGGGAAAGGTGATATCCAAAGGAACATTCGCCTGACCCGGCATGGGCCCGTGATCAGCGACTTCCAGCGATCCACCGAGTCCGCCGAAGTCATTTCCTTCTGCTGGACGGCTCACGAACCGAGCAAAGAACTACACTGCGTCTACGGGGTAAATTGCGCGCGCAATTGGAATGACTTTCTGAGTAGCCTGTCGCATCAAGTAGCTCCCTCATTGAGCTATGTTTACGCCGATCAAGAAGGAAACATAGGCTATACTCTAGCCGGCAAGATCCCCGTGCGGTCGCAGGTTCCGTCCCTGCTTCCCGTGGAGGGGTGGCACTCGAAAAATGAGTGGCAGGGCTACATTCCATTTAGCAACCTGCCCCGACTCTACAATCCTCCCGAAGGAGTCATCGCAACAGCCAATAACCAGGTCGTTGATTCTTCCTACCCTTATTACCTCTCGCTCTTCTTTGAACCGCCATTTCGGATTCGGCGCATCAAGCAACTCCTAATGACAAAGAAAATCCAGTCCATTGATGATATGGCGCGCATCCAAATGGATACTGTTTCGCTGCAGGCCGTCGATTTGATCGATCGATTGAGAATTGATCTGCGTCAGCTGCCGCCGGATGATCCCAAGGTCGAAGAGGCGGCCAACCGCCTGCTTCAGTGGGACGGGGACTGCCGCGAGAGTAGCGTGGCCGCGGCCATCTATCATGTCTTTCACCGCCGCCTCATGGAGAACCTTCTCGTTCCTGTCTTGGGCGAAGAACTGTTTTTGGCGTATATTGAAATCTTTAACCAGTGCCTCACCCCGATCGATGGAATTTTGTGCAACCCCGACTCGCCATGGTTTGCCGGCCGACCGAGAAACCTGCTTGTTGCCCAGTCATTACGCGAGGCCTGTGATGATTTGAAACAAACTCTCGGCGACCATCTACAGGAGTGGCAATGGGGGAAAATCCACTTGTTACAGCTAAATCACGCCTTGGGTCGAATCAAGATCCTCCAACCTCTTCTCACCGTCGGGCCCTTCCCTTCGCCTGGTGACGGAGTGACGATCAATATGGGGTTTTACCGGCGATCCAATCCCTTCAATCATACTGTGGGTGCCTCTCTGCGGATGATCGTTAATGTCGGTTCCTGGGAACGGCCAGGCTTCATCCTCCCGACGGGTCAATCAGGACACTTTATGTCGCCGCATTTTGCCGACCAGACTGCCCTCTGGCGAAAGGGTCAGTATATCCCGATCTATCTGGATGAGAACGCACGGCAGTCGAAGCGGCACCTCTCACTCGAGGCGCCATCGTCTTGATTTTCTGACATTTTTTGTGAATGCCACCTAGCAAGGACGGTTCCTTAGAGCACCAATATTAGAAGGCTAAGACGAGGAGCCCAGACCAGGGTTAGCCCGGGCAGCGTCGTGAGCCAACCCTGGCGCGGCGCCAGAGCGCATGATACACCTTTTGCATAGCTTAGGTAAAATCTAGCATCACAGCCCAGAGGGGCTAAATTGCAGGAATTATTATGTAAATCGCCACGGGGCAAGCAGCGAATTTGGAAAATAATCACAGATCCTTGCGCACATGGCGTAGCAATCAGCGCCATTTGCGGGGTAACGTTATGAATTGTAGATATTCTAACCACGCTAGTCCGAATTACCGAGTCGTCGTATGGCGCTTAGACTATTGATCGCGGATGACGAAAGGCTGTTTCGAGAAAGCCTACGCGTACTGCTCGAAACCGGCACGGACATCAAGGTTGTTGCGGAAGCGGGGGACGGGCAAGAGGCGGTGGTTCAAGCGAGGGCATTGCAGCCCGATATCGTCTTGCTGGATGTTCACATGCCGAAGATGAACGGGATTGAGGCAGCCAAACTCATAGTCTCCGTCGCCCCACAGACAAAAATTCTTATGCTATCTGTCCATCGTGATGATGAAAAGATCTCCTCTGCCATATCAGCCGGAGCGACGGGTTACATTTTAAAAGACACGGACCGAAAAGATTTTATAGACATCATAAAATCGACGCATGCCGGCAAGGCGCACACCTCCCCGTACCTCGCCCGCCCCCAAATCAATCACTCTTCACGTCACGAGGACTTAGGCCCTGAAGAAATAAGAAGAAAAATCAGGGAGAAATACGGACTGACGGACCACGAACTGGAAATCCTTTGCCTCCTGACAGAGGGACTCAACAACGAAGAGATCAGCCAGGCGATGCGACTCGCCCGCGAAACCGTTAAGGGACATTTAAAAACCCTCTTCCCCAAACTGAAGGTCAAAAACCGCACGGAGGCCGCAGTACTGGCGGTTCGTGAAGGCCTCGAGTAACCCCATTCGGGTGTCGCTTCCCCCAAAAGAGGGGATTGACACTATCAACAAATTAAGAGATAAATCTGGAACTCCTTGGTTCGTTTTTCATTAGAATAATCCTCCACTATTTTCGTCAAAAGGGAAAAGTGCATGAAGCCCAGGAAAAGCCTTTTTTTGGGGTTAGCGATTACGTGCTCTCTTCTATTGTCGATTGCTCGCTGCTCTTTCGCCCTCGACGTGGGAGCGCAAGCTCCCGACTTCGAACTTGAAAGCACCAAAGGCGGGAAATTGAGGCTAAGCAGCCTCAGGGGCAAAAACGTTTTGATTAATTTTTACGTTTTCGATTACAGCCCTACTTGAGTTAAACATTTACAGGCGTCCGGTTCGCAGATGACAATTATGCCAAATTTCAGGCGGAAAATACGGAGGTGTTGGGAATCGCCGCGGCGACGAGGTTCGCCCAGCAAGCCTTCGCGGATTTCACGAAGGTCGAGTATCCGCTACTTAGCGGCGGCACCGATGTGACAGAGGTGCACAAGGTCATGAAAGCGTACGGTGTGCTAGATGAGAAGAGATTGATCGCCAGGCGTTCCTACATCATCATCGACAAAGAAGGCGTGGTGCGTTACCTCAACAAACGCCCGTCGAATTGCGAAAAGGATCTTCTTTCTACGCAGGAGCTGTTAAACGAAGTGAAAAAAGTCAACGCAGGCAAATAAGGCGAGGGATATTAAACAAAGGAGGAGAGAATGATTAGGAAGAAAATTATTGCGCCGGTCGTGATAGGGTTGGGAGCGATTTTCTTGGCAAGCCAGGTTTCCGCCCAAGATGTCGTCGAGCAAAGAATAAAGTTGATGAAGGCAAACGGGGCGGCCAGTAAAGCCCTCAAAGCGGCTGTCCCAGACAAGGACTACGCTACCATCCAGGTAAAGGCAAAGGATATTGCCGGCGGCATGGAAAAGGTTGAAGGCCTGTTCCCCAAGGGAAGCACTTCCGACAAGTCCCGGGCGCTGCCGGCGATTTGGGATAAATGGGACGAGTTCAAGAGCGCCACCAATAATGCGAAAAAAGCCGCGAGCGAACTGGCGGAGGCAGCAGCGGCAAAAGACGCGTCTCTTGTAGACGCCAAATACAAGGCTCTCGGTCAGAGCTGCGGCGGCTGTCACAAGCCGTTCCGAGCAGAGAAAAAATAGTAACTAGAGACTTTACCGACTAACTCAAAAGAAGGCCCTTTGCCGTTGTTGCAAGGGCCTTCTTTTTTTGTCATGTTTCTGATGAATTAATTAAGAATCCACAACTCATAAGGGGGTAACCACACATGCGGCGGCTTGGTCGTACCTTCGTTATCTTACTGCTTTTATCCGTCTTCGCGATTGCCACGGCCTCGGCACAGGTTGCGCGCCTCAATGTCGGCTACAGCGCGGTCAGCGCCGACCAAATGCCTGCCTGGGTCGCCAAGGAGACCGGCATCTTTGCCAGGAACGGCCTCGAAGTCCAGGTGATCTTTTTTACTGGCGGAACCACGGCCATCTTGGCGCTCGTATCAGGCGACGTGCCGATTACGCAAGTATCTGGGCCTGGTCTGGTGAACAGCGTCATGGCTGGCTCAGACGCAGCTTTTGTCGCCGCGGGAATGACTTCGCTCAACTACGTTCTGATGGGAAAACCGGGTATCAATGCGGCCGAACAGCTAAAAGGCGGGACAGTGGCCATCAGCCGATTCGGCTCAGCAACGGACTCAATAGCGCGATTTGCGCTGAGAAAGATCGGCATGACCCCGGGGAAAGATGTCACCCTCATTCAAGTCGGAAGCGGCCCAGAGCGGCTCAGCGCGGTGTTAACAGGCAGGGTGAGCGCCGCGGTTATTAATCCGCCTTCAAGTTTTGTTGCGGAAAAACGGGGCCTTGCAATTCTGGCCGACGTGGCGAAGATGGGGTTGGTCTTCCAGCACACAGGAGCCGCGACCACACGCCGGTTCATCCGGGAGAATCCGGACATAGTGCGCCGTTACGTGAAGTCTCACGTCGAAGCCGTGCATAGAATGTGGACGGATAAAGAGGCAACCGTTCGCATCTTGGGCAAATACATGGGCGGGGGTGTGGATCGTGAAATCTTGGAAAAGAGTCGAGAGAACATCCTCACTGAATCCCTGGTGCCGAAAAAGCAATATCCCACCCTCGAAGGGCTCAAAACGGTCATTGATGAGATCGCCGAACGCGACCCCAGGGCCAAAAACGCCAAACCAGAGCAATTTGTAGACTTAACCTTTATTAAAGAGCTGGATCAGAGCGGCTATATCGACAGTCTCTATAAGGCAAAATAGCCTTAAGTCGCACACTGTCGATGCTGACTTCAAAAACGGGCGAGGCGGGAGCCGCAGAGATTCAGGAATGGGCAAACAGAATCGCTCGGCGCTTGGATGACAAAGTCAGCGTCGAAGTCTATTTCGACGCGGATTCTAGCACTTACCTGCTGCGGTTAATGAAAGGCGCTCGCGTTCTTCTATTTCGACTCTCGGGAGCCCAGGTCCACAGTACGGGGCGAGAAACGGAATGTGAACGGACCCTGCAGCGAAAGATCAAAGACCTGCACAGCTTGATCTAGCAGGTGCCGTTGATGTGATTTTTTTTCCAGCAGACGTCGGATCGCTGCGCCAAGCTCTCTATGAGTGAACGGTTTGGGCTGGTATCCATCGCAGCCACCAGCCAGACACTTTTCTCTATCTCCGGGGAGGATTTTCGCCGTCGCGGCGAGAATGGGTATTGAACGCGTTTTGGGATTGCGCCGGATGTGAGACACCGCTTCCAGGCCATCCATTTTCGGCATGCGAATATCCATGACAATCACCTCAGGCATCTGATCGGCCGCCTTTCAATACCCTCCTGCCCGGATGTTGCAACGAGAACCTCAAGTCCTATGAATTTCAATTCCTGCGAGACAATCTCGACGGTGCATTGATTGTCTTCAACTAAAAGCACTTGATTCTTCATCGCCCCACTTTTCGGGGCGGTCCTTGGCTATGAAGTACCGACCTCCTGTCGCAGATCGAAGTATGATTTCGGATCTGACTACCATTACAACCGTCCGGCCGCAACACCCTGTGGAAATTTTAACCAAAGATGACACAGGAAGTGACACGGAAGGCATTGTGGCCACCCCTGCAATCTTTACGGAGCTGTCTCCGGTGATCTCGATTGGAAAAGGAAATCTATCGATATGGGGATAAGCTAGCCGAGCACTCGCGCAATGTCTTTTGCGTAATAGGTAAGGATCATATCGGCCCCGGCGCGTTTGATCGAAAGTAAGACCTCCATCGCGATTCTCTGCTCATCGACCCAACCGTTTCGTCCCGCGGCCTTGATCATTGAGTACTCTCCGCTGACGTTATAGGCAGCCACGGGATAGCCAAACTTCTGTTTGACTCGATAAATAATGTCGAG
>JBFJNS010000113.1:0-8275 GCA_041618055.1 Binatia bacterium | reverse complement strand
GTCGCCACAACTTCGGTGGGCGCCTTTGGGGAAATCGCCGTGCGGAAAACGGCCAAGGATCGCGGTCTCGAAGTCGGCAAAGACATCAAGCTTTTGTACCATCGTGGTCCCCCGGAGGCCTTGAGTACATTCCTTGCGGGCAATGCGGATGGGGTGATCGTGACGCCGCCGCAAAGCGAAATCGCCCGCAGCAAGGGCTTCCCGGTGATCATTGATTATTACGAGCAGGGGCTTAAAATCGTCGGGCCCGGCACCGGCGTGGCGCGAGCCTTCATGCAAAAGAATCCCAATACGTTGAAAATTTTTCTCATGGGCTATCTCGATGGCGTGAAGCGGGCGATCGAAGACAAGGCCTTTGCGATTAAAGTGAGTGCTCAGTACACGAAAATCACCGACGCTGGAATTCTCGAAGAGGCGTATCAAGAAGGCCTTAAGGTCTGGAACAAAGATATGACCGTCGACGCGGAAGCCATCAAGGTGGTCTTGCAGCACTCTACCAACCCGAAAGCCGCCGAGATGGATCCGCGGAGATTTTTTGACAATTCGCTTATCCGCGAGATCAATCGGGACTACGGGTCAAAGCTGTTTCCCCAAGTCGGGCGGTAAGATCGCCTTCACTTCGTTCGTCATTTCTTGCGGTTATTCTCTCGCGGGGTGGCGCCGCAGATCGCCTCATTTGACTGCGCTCCGCATCCTGCGGCACCAAATGGACTTGTTTGTCGCATGACCAACTCAGACCCGAAGTCGGGCCACTATTAACGAAAATCGCGGCTGTGCGTCAAAAGAATTGTCGGAGACCAAGCGCCGGGAATGTGCTTTGTTTGTTGTCACGACAAGCATGGGGTCGCTTAAGCTCATGCAGCGGAATGATGATGTTTTCTCGCCAGCCCGTGACATTGAATTTCACCAACCGCGCTTTCGTCCAAAGGTTGGCATAATGAAACACGCGAGGTATAGTTTTTGTTATGCAAAGAGGAGGCAAGTCATGAAAATTACAGGGCGTTTGGCCGTATTTCTGCCGTTACTGTTTTTCCCATTAGCAGCTTGCCATGAGATCGGCCATGTCGACGGACCGGGAGGGTACGGATCCACCGGAAGCGATCTTGTCGGCGAGATTCAGTATGTCGACACCCGAGACCGCCAGATCGAATTGCGCACTGAGGGAGGCCGGGTCTGGAGCGTGATGTACGACCGGCAGACGCGCGTGACTTATCGTCAGAGAGACTATGAAGTCGCGAATTTGGAGCCGGGAGATTTTGTCGCGATGCGCACCACGCAGGATAACCGGGGCCGGCTATACACGGATCTCATTACGGTTCGAGAAAGCGTACAGGATAGGGGTTCCTACAGTCGGCGCGACGGCGAACTTCGCGGCGTTGTACAGCGCAACGATCCTCGCTACAGCTCAATCCAGATTTACACCGACGACCGCCGCCAGGTTGCTTTTTTTCACGATCAAAGAACTCTCGTACGCTACCGGAACCGGGATTATCCCGTGATGAGCGTTGCGCCGGGAGATTACGTCATCGTGCGCACGCGAGACAGCACGCAGGCTACCCCGACGGCGTCCAGGATCACGGTGACGGCGAAGGCTGGCGAATCCAATCGCTCCATCGACCGTCTGCAAATTTTTGAAGGCTGGGTTGAATACGTTGACCCTCGGCGCGGAACGCTGGAGATTCGCGATCGTCAGAATCGAATCGTGCACGTCACCCTGGCGTACAACGCGCCTCGAATCGTGAGCGATCGCTTGAGCCGTCTGCGCCGGGGAGATTACGTTCGCATCGAAGGTCGATTCACCGCTGACAACCGTTTTGAGCTGGAGGCTTTTGTCTAGGTCCGTTGGAGTTAATTGAAGGCAGTCGGAGCCCGGGCTTGCATTTTCAATGCCCCGGGCTCCGGTGATCAAATTCGTCAACCAGCTATCTGCCGGAAAAAATCGTTGCCTTTGTCATCCACCAGAATAAAAGCGGGAAAATTTTCCACTTCGATTTTCCAGATCGCCTCCATCCCGAGTTCCGGATACTCTAGCAGTTCTACCCTTTTGATGTTCTCCTGCGCCAGCAGCGCGGCGGGACCACCGATGGACCCAAGGTAGAAACCGCCGTGCTTTTTGCACGCTTCCGTAACCTGCGGGCTGCGGTTGCCTTTGGCGAGCATGACCATCGACCCGTCGTGGGACTGGAACAGGTCGACGTAGGAGTCCATGCGCCCCGCCGTGGTTGGACCGAAGGAACCCGACGGCATGCCCTTTGGGGTTTTCGCCGGCCCGGCATAGTAAACCGGGTGGTCCTTCATATATTGCGGCAGACCTTCCCCGCGATCCACCTTCTCCTTGAGCTTCGCGTGAGCGATGTCCCGGGCGACGATCATCGTGCCCGTAAGCGACAGCTGCGTCGTTACGGGATATTTCGTCAATTGGGCGAGGATCTCTTTCATAGGCTGGTTGAGATCCACCGATACGGCGGCGCCCTCTGCTTTACCCCGGTACTCCTCAGGAATGAGTCGCCCGGGATCGCGCTCGAGCTTTTCGAGCCAAATGCCATCCCCACTGATCTTGGCCTTGATGTTTCGGTCCGCTGAGCAGGAGACGCCCATACCCACCGGACATGAAGCACCGTGACGGGGCAGCCGGATAATGCGGACATCGAGCGCGAAGTATTTGCCGCCGAACTGGGCACCGTACCCGGAATTGTAAGCGGCCTGAAGGATCTTTTCTTCCAATTCGACATCGCGGAATGCCCGACCGTGGGCGTTACCCGACCGCGGCAGATTATCGAGGTAGCCAGTGGTCGCCAACTTGACGGTCTTCATGCAACCCTCCGCCGAAGTCCCCCCTACAACAAAAGCCAAGTGGTAGGGCGGGCACCCGGCGGTGCCCAGCGTGTTCATCTTGTCGGCGAGAAATTTCTCAAGGCTCGCCGGATTCAGCAGCGCCTTGGTTTCCTGATAGAGGGACATCTTGTTCGCCGACCCGCCGCCTTTGGCCACGAATAAAAATGAATACTCCATCCCGTCCGTGGCGTAGATATCGATTTGCGCCGGCAGATTCGTTCCGGTATCGATTTCCTCGTACATATTGATGGGAGCGGTCTGCGAATAGCGGAGGTTTTCTTCGGTATAGGTCTTGTAAATCCCTCTGGACAGATAGTCCTCGTCTTTAACTCCTGTCCAGACCCGCTGCCCTTTCTTGGCCACGACCGTCGCCGTGCCGGTGTCCTGGCAGAAAGGCAGTATCCCTTTCGACGCGGTATCGGCATTGCGCAGCATCGCTAACGCCACGAACCGATCGTTCTCCGAGGCTTGCGGGTCTTTTAATATGGCCGCTACCTTTTCCAGATGGGGCGTGCGCAGCAAAAAGGATACATCGCGCATGGCCGCGTTGGCGAGAAGGGTCAATGCCTCCGGTTCGATCTTTAAGATGTCCTCTCCGTCAAACCGGACAACGGACACATGCTTATCGGTCAGCAGGCGATACTCGGTGCCGTCTTTTTCCAGAGGAAATGGGTCTTGATATATGTATTCAGGTGTCGCCATATAGATACCTCGCTTTGTTTCATCCTAATGAAAATTCACCTTTTGTCGAAAGTCAGTCGTTAGGCGTATGCTGCGGCATTGCGCCGCGATTTCGGCTTTAGCTCGACACCATGCTGGAGTCGAGATTAGTTCAGTGGAACGAACAACTCTTCCAGCGCCATCTCTTTCGCCATCAGCCCCTGGTCGAGAGAGTAACCGACGAAACACTCCAAATTTGCGCGGTTCTTCTCGAGTCCGTACGGCCACGGATCCTCACCCAGCAATCTCTGCTCCTCCTCAAAAAACTGCCGACCCCAGACCAGCCACGACCAGTTTGGGTCGGCCCAGTAGTTGCGGCAAAGCACTTTCGCTTTCTCAAAGGCCTCATAAATAATGCGGGCCGCTTCAGGATACTTCTTCAGCACCTCATCCTTGAAGGCGACCACGTGCATGATCGGGAAAAAGCCGTTTTTCTTGAAATAACGCATTTCCTCGGCCCTGGGATCGGCGAACAGACGGCGGATTTTTTTTGACCCCTGGAGGGCCGGTTTCGGCGGATGCGGCGTCATCATCGCGCTGATCTCGCCGGCTTCGAGCATGTCGCCGACGCTCTTGCCGTCAGGGACAGGCTCGATGCGAATCCCCTTTTCCGGCGTGAAGGGAACGTTGTCCGTCTTACTGAGCAGCCAATGAATCCGGCGCCAGGGCACGCCATACTCCCTCTGCAAATCTCCCTTGGCCAACGTCGCCAGGGTGTTTTGAAAACTGTGCAGGCCGACTTTCCTGTCGATGAGATCTTCGGGCTTGCTAATGCCGGCATCGACATTGACCCACATCTGCGACACACTGAAGAGCCGGCGCGGAAAAACCGGAATCGCCGTGAACGGCATGCCGCGGCTCTTGGCCATTAGATATGAAGAAAGGGATAGCTCGGAGATGTCGAACTCGCCTTGTTGCAGCATGCGCTCGTGACGGTCTTCTCCGTCCCTTTGGCGATCCGATTGGCCGACGATCAAAACATTCAGATCGATACCCCCGGCCTGGACCGTGCCGTCGAAAAAAGGAACATGCCGATCGTAGTGCGAAAGGGCGATACTGAGCAACGGTTTTGCCACTTTGTCCTCCTCTACGCGGGCGCCAGCCTATCCGGCAATCCTCTTGCATCTAATCAGATAGGCGAACCGTCGTAAAGCCCGGCAAACGCGCATCGTTATTTTATTCTACTACTACGATTCCGTTGGGGGGGAAAGCTGACCACAGCCTGTGCAGACACACAGAAGAGAATACCTCGATCAGGGTTTACAGAAGGATTAAAGCAGAATCGACGAAAGAAAGATTATCAACAAAGTCGCGCCTGACCCATTGCCTAAGACTCGCTCGTTGTTTCAGGATTGTAGAGATTGTTATGTCTTGCTCCAGCTCCAAGTCTACCAAGAGGTCATCGACATGGGTATCCTTTGCCTACTTTATGCCTTGCATGCACTCCTTTGGATCAATGACCCCCAGGCTCTTCACAATCTTGAAATTACCGTTATTTGCCTGGGCAATGTACATGTTCATTCGAACGTGATGCTGACCGGGTACCATTTCAGCTGGGCCACCCGGCCCCTCAGCGATTTTTGCATGCTCCAGTGCTTTAATGACATCTTCTTGCTTTAGCGAGCCTGCCTCTTTCACAGCCGCCTCCCAGAGCCTCAGACCCCGGTACATGCCTGAACACGCACTGCCAGCAGTGAACTTGGCACTGCCTGGATAGAGCTTGTCGTACTGATTGATCAGTTCCTTACTGAATGGATCGCTGACGTTCTGGTAGTAGTCGAGACAACTGTACAGACCCTCCACGTGTGCGGCTGGCACTAGGTTCAAAAAATTCTCGTCGAAGTACGTGCAGACTAGGTATCCACCTCGTTTCGTAAAGCCCGAGGCGTAAAGCTGTTCGAGGAAAGGCGTGAGCCCGGGAGGAACGATGGTATTGAACACCGCCTCCGCACCGCTGGACGCGATCTTGTCGATAGTCTTGCGGTAGTCAGTGTGATCGAGAGGAAAATACTCCTCTCCGACTATCGCGCCACCGTTAGACGTGACAACTTGACGCACCTTTTTGTTCATCGTGTGTGGCCAAATATAGTCAGCTGACGGCAAGTAGAATTTTTTCGCCCCCGACTGTTGCATCAACCAGGGAATGAAAGGTTCAACCTGCTGCGCTGGCACGGGGCCGGTACAGAAGATGAGCGGGTCACATTCTTGTCCCTCGTATTGCTCTGGGTAAATGTAAAGTTTTTTGCCGTTCACCACAGCAGGACCCTTGATAGCCTGCCTCGTGGAGCTGTAAATGCCACCGAAGATCATATCGACTTGATCTTGCTGGACGAGTTTGGTGGTTTTGGCTTTGGCTACCGTATCCGTAGTTTCACTGTCCTCAAGGCGCAGATCTATCTGTCGCCCTAGCAAGCCGCCCTTTGCGTTGATGTCATTAATCACCATTTTGGCCACGTTTGCATTGGCGATACCCATGAACGAAAGTGCACCCGTCTGGTCCGTGATTACTCCCACTTTGATGGATGATTCTGCCATGGCATTATCTCCTTTGAAAATTAACTATTCGGTAAATAGGGTCCCTGTCGAAGGGTTTGCTCACGCTGGAGTTTGGCGTGATATGGGACAATTCTGCAGGTATCGCTTCTTTGAGATACCATATTAAGTTCTTTCGCAAATCTTAATGGAATCTTGGAGCGGGTTCGTTGGGAAGAAAGTAATCGGTTCTCTATCAAAGGTAAGACCTAAATGTCAAACTATTTTCGCCACACTCGGCAAATATATAAACATCGGGGTCAGTTTGACCCCCTTGCTACGAGCGCTCCCCAATTGAGCGACGACGCCCAATGTCTCAACCCCAACCCGTCCCCAGTGTGGGCACTGGGGGTGCTGTGTGCCCCATTGGAGGTCATTCAATTTCGCAAAGATCAATGACCGGCAAATTTCAGGGCAACAGCGGGGGGAGGTAGCGAGGTCCGCCCCAATGAACAGCGGGGAATCCAAAGCGCGTGCACCGCCCGCCCACAGCCTGGTGCTACCCACGCGGGCGGGTCGTTGCCCCTGTCGTTCCCCGAGCGGCTTACTTCGGGACGATCAGCACCATACCCGGATAGATCTGATCCGGGTTCTCCACGAGGAAGGCGTTCGCCTCGTAGATGTCGGGCCAGCGGCTACCGTCACGGTAGAAGAACGCAGCGATCGAGGAGAGCGAATCGGCACCCTGCACAGTGTAGATACCGCGGGCGCCGGTGAGACGCGCCACCTCCTCCTGTGCGCCCTCGAGTGCCTTGCGATTCGTCTCGAGCTCGGCCCTCCGCTCCGCACTGGTTGCGACGAGCCGGTTCTTTTCTGCCAGCAGGGTGCTGTAGGACTTGTCGAGATCGATCACGCGCTGCTTTGCCTGCTCGAGGTCCTTGCCCGTCGCGGCGAGCTCCGTTCGCAGGACCTTCCGGTCCTCCGCCAAAGTCGTTCGCTGCGTCGCGACTTCGCTCAGTTTGGTGCTGAGCTGCTGGTTCTCGGAAGTCAATTGAGCGTTCTTGGCGTCTGCCTCTTGCAGTCGGGCTCTCAACGCCTGCAGCTCGCGCGTTGCCTCCTCGAAGGCTCGCACCTTACCCATAAGCTCGTCACGCAGCTTCGATTGCTGCGTGTCAAGCGCGCTCAGCTTGGTCGTCAGCCCTTCATTGGCTTGGCCCAGCGCCATGGCTTTCTTGTCCGCTCCGGCCAGTCGCCCCTGCAATGCCTGAAGGTCTCGGCTCGCGACCTCAAGCGCCTGTTCCTTGCTCTGCACGTTCGAGCGCAACTCGGCGGTTTCAGTCCTGGCCGCCTCGAGCGACTTGGTCGTCGTCTCGAGCTCGCTAGAGAACCGATCGCGTTCTGCCTGCGCAGCCTCGAGGCTCTTGAGCTTGCTCGTCAGCCCCTCGTTGGACTGCCTCAGCCCTGCGGCTTTGGCCTCCAGTTCGGCGTGCCGCCCCTGCAATGCCTGAAGGTCTTGGCTCGCGACCTCAAGCGCCCGTTCCTTGCTTTGCACATTCGAGCGGAGCTCCACGGCTTCCGCCTTCGCCTGCTTCGCTTCGCTCTTGGCCGAATCCAGCGACGACTTAAGCTCCGCGACCTGGCTCTTTAGCTGCGCGGTCCCCGTCTTCAAGTTGGCGATATCTTTTTGCAGCTGCTCGCTTTGGGCGCGAATCGTTTCGCGCTGCGCTTCGGCTTCCGCCTTCGCTTTCTCGATCGTGGTGGCTCGCTGCGCCAGTTCCTCTCTCGCTGTGTTCGCAGCCGAGATCTCGCTCTGCGCCTTGCTGAGATCGGCCTGCAGCTTTTTCATTTCGGTCTTGCCCTCATCCACCGCCTTTTGCGCCGCGGCGAGCTCGCCCTCTAGCCGCTCCTTCTCAGCAGTCAGCGTTTTGTTCTGCTCGTTGAGACGGCGTTCCTGCTCGCTCGGGCCGCAAGCCGCAAGCGTGAATGCGAATGCGAGTATCCAGCTATGCTTCAGGTTCATCATGATCTCGTCCTCCTACAAGATTAATCTCGTGGGATTTCTTGAACCGCCGCAATTGGGCTGGCCCCAATCCCGTGATCGTCACACCGACCGCACATCGAAATTATTGGAATTTGCTTTAGGGGGGTAGTCACTGAGCACTAAGAATTACCCTGAAACCGGTGCGAGGCCATGTTCCACAGCCTCAGGCGACTAACTCAGAAAATAGACAGGCCCAGTACCCCCATC
>JBFJNS010000112.1:0-8296 GCA_041618055.1 Binatia bacterium | reverse complement strand
TTCCCCTTGCTTTGCCGCCACGCGCCCGTGAAGGACCCTTTTTCGTGCCCGAAGAGTTCCGATTCCAGCAATTGTTCCGGAATCGCGCCGCAGTTAATGGCGACAAACGGCCCGTGCCGCTTGCCGCTGAGCTTGTGAATCGCTCGGGCGCTTAGTTCCTTTCCCGTACCGCTCTCGCCGGTGATGAGAACCGGCACCTCGGCGGGCGCGACCTTGCGGATCGAATCAAAGACTCGGCGCATGGACTCGGTAGTGCCAAGGAAGTGCTCGATTCCTATCGTAGGCCGCAGTCGTGCGAGCAGATTACGCTCCTCTTTTTCGGCTTCCCAACATGCCTGCTCCAGGACGTATCTGAACAACCGGAAATCTACGGGCTTGGGCAAGTAGTTGTACGTTTTTTCGCTCAGCAAAGCCGGGAGATTGGAATTGCCGTTTTTGTCGCCCAAAACGACTAATTTACAGCCCCCATCGAGATCCAGGATTTCAACCAGGGATTCCAGGCATTGTGCTGGCTCCGATTGAACCTCCAAACAATCGATATCGAGAACGGTTACGGTAGGCCTTTGCGATTGGACAAGTGTGGTTGCAGTTGCAATGTCTGAGGCGGCAAGGACTTGAAACTCATCTCTGAAAACCCACTGCATCAATTCCAGGTTTTCTTCGTGGGGGTCTATGATGAGAATCGTGGGCTGTGTCTTATAGTCCATTTCCACTTCCGCTCCTTAAACTCGGTTGAACTCCAAACAACGTCAAGTTTCGGAACTGGCCTAGATCCAGTTTACTTTGACCCATCAACCCGCTCAACCACACCAAACTGACAACCCCGCGTCAAGTAAGTCTAAGCAATATCTACGCCCCTTATAACCATATTTGTCAAAAAATCTTTGCAATGTAATCCTGTCAAATTTCTTCCTTATATTTCAACTTCTTTCTATTCCTTTAAAATTTCCCAGACTCGCGCCGCGCACCCCGGATAGTGTCAATTGACACAATGGCATGGCAAATATGGGCAGAAATGACACAAATGCTGTGCGAATTCCGCGCAAATTTGCCCGTTATTTAAGCCCGATGAGAAATTTGCGACGTTCTTGCGAATTTTTGTCTGATTAAAGTTAATTTGTATTTGGCCGCCTCATATTCCGGGTTCTTCTGACAAAAGTAACCCATAAGTCTGGCTGCCTCAAGGCTGGTGGAAGTGGAATCAAAGAATTGGGTGTGACGAGTCTCGCGGGCGGCAAGCGATAAGGCCTTGATTTAACGAGATAAATTTTTTCGCAGGCCCTACTTTTGGTTCAACTGGAATATTTCCGATGTGATATGCAGAGTTCCTCAGGCTTTTAATTTTTGTGGGCGATCAGGAGGACATCGGGATCGAAAAACAGCGGGCTGGAGCGAAAAGGGCCTTGAATCTTCGAAAAACCGGCCTGACGAAGCCAGCGCCGGACTTCGTCCAGCGCATAGCAGCGCCCCCGGGGCGTGTGCACAAGCAGCGCGACCGAAAAGAGGGCCCCCCATTCGGGATCGGTTCGATCCGCGTTCAGCAGCACATCACGCAAGATCAAACGCCCTTGCGGGTTGAGAGAGTCGAAGGCCGATAACAGGGCGCTTCTATTTTCCTCCACTCCCTGCCCGTGGAGAACATTTGAAATCAAAACGAGATCGAATCCCACCGGCCAGGGATCCTTCGAAATATCGAGGCCCACGACTCGCACCCGATCCGCCATGCGCGCCTTCTTGACGGCGCGGCGCGCCAGCGGAACGACCCGCGGATGTTCGACCAGGGTCGCCCGCAGGCGAGGGAATCTTCGACAACAGGCGAGACTAAACGTTCCCAATCCGCCGCCGACATCGAGCAGATTTTTTGCCCGCCTCAGCCCCAAGCGTCTTATCAGGTAAGGCTCGATCAATCGGCCATCCTGATCCAGGGATTCTAGCAGCCGCTCGGCTTGTCTCCGGTCGGTGAAAAACGGCTGGACGCCTCCAGGCCGCTTACCCGTGGTCAGAACACCTGGAAGAGATCCCCATGATTCCCACGCATCGTGAGCGGGGCGTAGAAAAGCCCCTTTTCCGATGCGAAGGTAGTGCAGAGCGAAAGCCGAGTTCCCGTACCTCACGCCGCGCTTTCGCAGGATTCCCATTGCCCCCAGGGCGTTGAGAAAGATTTCCCAGTCCTGTGCCGCGCCGCCGAAATATTTACTGGCAGCGCCTGAACCCTTCGCGCCTCTCCCCAACCAATCAAAAAGCTCGAGATCGAACGCGGTGCTAAGAACGCGCGCCCTCCAGTAGCAGCCGGCGCCGCGCAGTCTTTGCGGGGTCCAGCGCGGGCGCCTGAGCGCTTGCCTTTGTTTGTGTTTTTTCATCAGCAAGGCCGGCGGACTATCTCTCGGTAGAGTTTTTCGTAACCGGCGACCATTTGGTCCACGGAGAAGCGTTCCTCGACCCACTCCCGGCAGCGCCTCCGATTCAAATGCCCAATTCGATGGATCGCCTCGACCATTTCATCCTCGCCGCCAACTAAGTAACCCGTTTCACCATCCTTTACCAGTTCCGGCATCGAGCCTCGGGGATAGGTCAGAACCGGCGTCCCCGCCGCCATCGCTTCGGCCACGATCATGCCGAAGGGCTCTTCCCACTGGGACGGAAAGAGAAATCCCCTGGCTCGGGCGATGGCTCGCATCAGCTCGTCGTGGGGCAACTGCGCAATGTGGCGGATATTGGAACCATCTATATAAGGTTGCACCTCGGTGGCAAAATATTTCGCGCTCCAAGGCAGGTGCGGTGTAACGTCGCCGACAATCAAAAGTCTCACTTTGGCTTTCTTGGCGATTTGAATGGCCTCGGCAATGCCCTTACCCGGCGTCATTCGGCCCACGGCCATGAAAAAATCCTCGGGCTGGCTGTGGAAGGGGATCCGGTCGACCGCGATACCGTTGTACACGACGGGAAGGGATTCATCGCCCAACATTCGCGCTTGGGAATGGCTGATGCAAACCGGGAAACAGCGGGGGAACTGATTGCGATAATACTCGTGGAGTTCTTTCTCGATGTAAGCGTAGGTGATCAACGTCGGCGTGTCGGCATAAGGGGAAAAGTACGGCGCCAGAGTGGGCCAATGGGCATGAATGAGATCGAAACGGTCCGCCTGGCGATAGAGGTTGTAGGTGTTGCGCGTTTCAAATTCTTTTTCAAGATAAAAGGTCGACTCACCATCATACAAAGTGGCCAATGGCACCACGGATTGAAGCGCGCAATCGACCGTGGAATCCCCGGAGGCAAACAGGACGACGTCATGCCCGCGCTTGGTGAGCTGCTGACAAAGCTCATAAACACTCCACTCGGTTCCTCCGTGGGTCCGGGGCGGAATCGACAGATAGATGCTCGATATCTGCGCGATCTTCATCTCTGGGTTACCCGTCCACTGCGCCTGGGGCGAACGTCTCACGTCCAGGAAGCGGCGAGAGGTGATCTCTCAAGAGCGAGGCAACAGGCCGCAGTCCTCACTGCGCGAGGAATCACGAAGCGCAGATTTCAGATTCGCTATGGGCCGAGCCTGGGGAAGCCTGGAGTGGTGAAGACACCCGAGCGCGCAGCCTCAAAGTCTTTGCTGCAACTTTGCAAGGCATCGCCCTCGCTTTGAGAGGGCTTCCCCATGCGCCGACCATCGAAGTCCGCTTAGAGGTAGAAAACCATTGTCCTCGCAACGAAAGGTTTTTCCCAGGCTCCTCGAGTAACCTTTCCACGGCGGAATCCGGCTTGTAATTTGCGATATAAGATCGCAAGGGACTGCCTCGCCATTTTGAACACCCCGCTCACCGGCACAGTGTCATGAAATCGCCTCTGATTGCGAGAAACAGGGCTAAGCACTTGCGCCCTTCTCGAACGTGAGATGAAGCTCCCTTAGCCCTCGCTGCAGTGGATGCGGGATGCGACGGTAACCGCATGTTCCCAGGCGAATATGTTCCATACGGCGCAGCAACGCGGAAAAAGCCACGGTTCCCTCGAGACGGGTCAGGGGGGCGCCGAGGCAGTAGTGGATCCCCTCGCCCAGGGCCAGGTGCGCAGCCGCATTCGACCGGCGTACGTCGAAGCGGTCAGGCGAGGGAAACTGGGACTCATCCCGGTTCGCCGCCCCGTACATCGTGGCCACGCGTGCGCCCACCGGTATGTGCACACCACTCATGACGGTATCGGCTTTGGCGGTACGGAAAAGGCCCTTGAAAGGGGTCTCAAAGCGCAGCGCCTCTTCCACGAAATTCGGCAAGAGCGAAGCATCGGAGCGCAGGGCTTCCGTTTGTTCAGGATGCTGCATCAGCAGGAACATGGCGTTGCCGAAGAAATGAATGGATGCGCCGCTGCCCGCCACGAGCAGCATCCATAGCATGCTGATCAGTTCATCTTCGTTGAGGTGTCTTCTCCCTTGCCGTTCCAGGTGGCTCTGGACGAGCAAAGTAATGATATCATCGCGGGGCGAGGCGCGGCGCTCCTCGATCTTCGCCAAGAGATATTTCTGAAAGGCCACATGGCTGTGCACCAGTTCGATTTCCCGCTGGTAGCTTATGCCGCCGCCCATTCGTTCGCGCCTGTCGTCGCACCAGCGTTTCACCTGAGGCATCTCGTGCTCCGGGATGCCTACGATCTCGCCGAGAACCTCGAGCACGAGCGGCATGGCGAACTGACTGACGAATTCCACGGTTCCAAGGCCAATGAACTGGTCGGTGAGGCGCTCCACGATACTTTCGATGCGAGACTTGAGGAGCGCAATCCCCTCGATAGAAAAAGGCTCGCGCACCAGGGCGCGATAGTCAGCATGGGCCTCCGGCTCGGCCGTGAACGTATCCACCTCGGGCCATCCGTGCGCCAGAATCCCTTGAATATCCTCCGTCTGGCGCATCATGGCCTCGCCGACAGCGCGCACAGAAAAAATCTCCGGCTGCAGCATGACCTGCCTGACATCTTCGTATCTGGAGGCGATAAAGGTATTAGTGTCCGGAAGCTGATACATCCCCCGCCGCCGCAGTGCCGCGTAAACCGGATAAGGATCATCCCACGCCTCGGGCGCGAACGGATTAAGGATCTTGTCGGCATCCGCCATGTTTAATGCTCCCATGACCGCCTGGCCGGCTTGTGAAAACCTCGTCAGCATCTGAAACGCCATTGCCCGCCGGGGCGGCGGTCTTTTGCGCGATCCCGGCGGGAACAATGACCGAAGTCAATCGGCGCTTTTATCTGACCTCCGCCTGCCGGTTGATCGTCTGCATCGTGTCGAACGTGAATAGACTCGGCGACAGCCCCATATTGAACTTCCGGGATGCGCTGATCACCGTCGAGCGCCCGTTCTGCACATTAACCACATAGCCCGTCCCTTGCTGCCAGACAACCTGCCCATCATCTAGCTTACCGGGGATACGGAACAACACCATTTCCTTCCAATAGTCGCCTCTGCGGTCCCACGTCATCCCCCAGGTAGTTTCCCAGGAGACCTTATCGATCCACAGGACTTTCTTGGGATAGCAGTAGTTGGGGTCCTTGGGCGTTATCTCGAGGACGTAAACCTCGTGCACTTCCCATTTTTCGTCGGCGGGCAGGTAATCTCCCTTCTTGCGGTTGTAGGGGACATTTTCCTGAGCGTAATTCGTCAGCACTTTCTTCTCGCCCGCAAGTTTGTAATTGAAGTCCGTGATCTTGCCGCGGAAGAAATCGATGTCGTCCAGATTGAACTCACTCGGAGCCAGTGTCTGGCATCTCTGGGTGGTCGTGAGCCGGCGAACCCGCCTCAGGCTGGGTATATATAGGTAGAGATCATCCGGTCTGTTCGGGTCGCTGTAACGAAATTCGAGGGTGCTCGCGCCGGAACTGTCTCTCGGGTAGGAATCGACCCGTAGCTGAATGCTGTCCACATGCTCGTAGCCGGGAATGGCAGGCTTTGGATCCAGGGAAACCCGGGTATGCGGAAACAAAAAATAAGAGTAGAAATCCGCCCGCCGCTCCGATCCGTCCTTCTCGATGGCGTAGCGGATCATTTTTCCAGTCTCCGTCCCGCCGCCGCCCTTGAAATCATCACCCTGCCAGCGCCAGTAAAAGTTCCAGGCAACCTTCTGTCCGGCCTGGGGATCGCGCGGATCAATATTTGGGAAAGGGAGCCCCGCAACATGATTGAGCAGCTCGCCGTTGGGTCCTAACTTGACCGCCGGCGAGTATTTCTTTGTCGCCTCTATATACTCCCGAGGAGGCTGATAATTTGTCGGCGCCTTGATCTGGAAGGTGTAGCCCTGCCTGATGCGGGAAAGCAGGTTTTCCCCGACCATGCCTTTTACCCGCTGCCAGTTGTGCGGACCGATGGTATCGCCCGGCTTGAGATCGACTTCCGCGGCGCCCGCTTTCGCGGCGATGAAAGAGCAGAGAAATACGAAAAACATCAGCCGGCCGCGGCTTCGTTGCCGAACGCAGCGCCGGAATTTCACTACTGTGGGTAATTTCATTTCATCCTCCGTGAATGTCTAAAACTGATAGCGCAATTTGAGAAAGACCGAGTCCTTCTCGCTGAAGACGCCGAGAGAACCGAACTTGTTGCGGCCCCCGTAGAGAGCGGCCGTCAGCGTGATGCGCAGGTTTTCGTTCCACGGCGGCACATAACTGATTGCCGGGTTCGCCGACCAGTAGCCCAGTGGATCATAGGCTACAAAAACATCCGGGAAAAGAGTATCGCCGAGGTATCCCGTCCCGATCCTGAAGGTGATCGCCGTGGAGACTTTGTCGATTTTCTCAGCGCTGGCGAAGGAGCGGATACCGTCTTCATGGGCGAAGATAACACTCTGAAAGATTTGCAGGGACAGATTGAACGCGCGCCACGGATCGTCTGGGTGGAGAAAAGGTATGAACGTCGGCCGGTCGAAGCCAAAGGCGTAGCGCAGGGTGTTCTTCTCGACAACAGCGGTATCGCTATATTTGGGATGAGGTCCGGCCTTGAGCCCACTGGAGCCCGGATATTTGGAAATGTTGTAGGGCTTGGAAGGGTAAAAGGCGAATTCCGCACGCACAGCGGTGCTCCACGGCTCATCGAGGGCATAGTTGAAGTGGGCCGCATAGATGCTGGTGCGGTCATTGATCAGCTTGAGCCGCACCCCAGTCGGGGTCCCTGGACCCGGCGGACCGAGGAGAATGGGATCGCCGACCTTCTTGAATACCATGTCGGCGGCCTGCGGGTTGTATCCCCAGATGTATCCGACCCCGGCGCTCAGTCGGCCAAATGTGTGCGTGATCCTGGCGCCGATCTTCCAGTTATCGCCCGCGTCGGGGAAATCCCTGCTGGTGAGCGGGATGACGACAGGCGCATTTCCAGGGATAGGGTCCGCAAACAGCCTTCCGAGAGGAATGCGGGCCTCCGGGTGGGCGGCCCATCTCCCGGCGATGGGAGCGCTCTCGTCAACCCGTTTTTTCTTCTCGTCGAATCCGGGCATGGCGATGAATTCCAGAGTCGTGTTCGTGAGCGGCGCAATGGTGTAAAAAGCCCGCAGCCCCCAACTCGGCACACGGGTTTCGTCCAGATTGTATAAATTGGGCGCCAGGGGGGGAGGAAACGTGCCGTCCTGAGGATTGATCACGTCAAGGAGCCTTACGCCATCGGTTTCCCCCCAGGAGATAAACTGTCTCCCCCATCGGAATTTGAACCGGTCCGTCGGCTTGACATCAATGACCATTTCCCAGGGCTTGAAGCTATCCTCGTCATAAAAGGTATTATCCAGAGGTGGCAGCGGAGGGATATTGTTCTTCCGATCTTTGGCCTCTTTGCTGTAGCGCGGCTCCTTGGCGAACCTCCACGAGATGAAGAACCTTACCTGTTCGTTGAAATCGACGTTGAATTCTGGCTGAAATACGAACCGGTTCATGATGAAGCGGTTGCTTGTCGAAAAGCGGCTGTCTCCGGCCGCAATCGAAAGCCCCGTTGCGTTCTCGATGAATCCGCCGAAAGAAACCCGGTCGCGGAGAAATTTTTCGCCCTCCGCGCCCAGAATGGAAGCCGCGTGGACGGTCGAACCCCATCCCGCCGCCATCGGCAAAATCGCAAGAATAATGAGTATCGTCCTCCTAAAGCTCATAACCCCCCTCCACTTGGAATGATCATAACGCTCATGCCTCCTCTGCCCCCTACGATGCTCAAAACTCTAGCTCGAAGATTCCATCGCCAGAGCAATCCGGGGGGGGCACCCGTCCAGTACACAGGATCGGGGTCCAAGGTTCAAGGCGCGAACGGATAGAACCTTGAACGCCTTCTCCCTTCGCTCAGCCCATGCTTGAC
>JBFJNS010000111.1:0-8304 GCA_041618055.1 Binatia bacterium | reverse complement strand
GGTTGAAATCGACTCCACGTTTTATAGCATTCCTGCCACCTCCACAGTGAACGCCTGGAAGGAAAAGACCCCGCCAGGATTCATCTTCGCGGCAAAGGTTCCCAGCGTGATCACCCACCAGAGAGTGCTGCGGGATTGCCAGCAGGAACTCACGCGTTTTCTCAGTACCATGAGCCTCCTGGAAGACCGTTTGGGCCCTATGCTGCTCCAGTTCCCCTATTTCAATAGGAATGCCTTTGCCTCGCGCGATCAATTCGAGAAGCTCCTCCGCCCTTTCCTTAAAACTCTACCGAGAGAGTTCAAGTTTGCCGTAGAACTGCGCAACAAGAACTGGATCACCTGGGACTTTCTCGAGCGCCTAAGAGACCACTCCGTGGCCTTTGCGTTGGTGGCGCAGGCCTGGATGCCCCGCGTAGACACGCTTGCCAAGGCCTTGGATATCGTTACCAGCGATTTTTGTTACGCCCGCTTCATCGGCGACCGAAAAGGAATCGAGGGAAAAACCCAGAAATGGAATCAACTCGTCGAGGACAAGAGCGGGGAGATGCAGCTTTGGGCCGAGGAGCTAAAAAAGATCACCGACAGAGGGATACCCTGTTATGCGTTCTTCACCAATCACTATGCCGGTTTTGCGCCGGGTTCCGTCAAGTTGTTTGAAGCGCTGTGGCAACGGGACAGAGAATGCGCGGGGCGCGCTGACTAATAAAGCGTTGGCGACAGGCTCGCCCGGGGAAGATCAAATTAGGTTTCAAGGATCAAGCGTTCTGGTTGGCATGGTCGAAGTGGGTTCCGCATGGCACACTTCGAAGGCGGAATCTCTAATACGGTCTCCTTTGTTCGCTCCTCCATCGACATACTGTCGTCACATCGCCGGGGAGTATAAACCTCTAACCGAGGGAGCCTTACGACGCCGGCAGCCGCTCGTACTTCCCCTGGAAAAAGAGCAGCGGCCGACCCCCGCCAGCGTGGGCGTTCACGATCTCACCGACGATAATAGCATGGTCGCCGCCATCATAAATTTTCTCGACCCGGCATTCGACATACCCGATGACGCCAGGGAGAATCGCCGCCCCGCTGCTTTCCTCAGACCACTCTAGGCCGGCGAATTTATCGATGCCCTTCGTCGCAAAGCGGCGCGAAATCTCCTCTTGTTCCTCGCTCAAAAAATTAACGGCGAAAACCTTCGACGCATCGAAGCAGCGATAACATTGCGCCGTCTTGTCAATCCCAATAAGCGCCAACGGTGGGTCGAGGGACAAAGACATAAAGGCATTGGCGGTCAACCCATAGGGAACCCCGTGAATGTCCCTGGTCGTAATCACCGTCACCCCGGTCGCGAAATGGCCCATGACGCGGCGAAGTTCTTTTGGATCAACAGTCACGCTCCCTCCCAACTGACCTTTTTTCTTTCGTGGTACCAAAGCTGTTACGGAACTGTCAATCGGGGCGATTGCTTTCGACGGCCCGTGCTGGACGATGACTCGATGAACGTGCTAAACATAATTCGACAAAGAAAGGCAAACTGACGACTTGGCAAGGGGCAAGGCGAGGCGGCCCTGGAATCCTGCATCTGCGAATTGCCCTCTCTGCGGCTGTCGACACAAATGCGCAATTGGCGTCAAAGGCGAAGGGGCCGCTCGAAGAACGGTTCGCCTCCATCGCCTGGAGCCGTCGAACCCGACTTGTCCCGAGAAACATTCTGTGTGGCGGCGCGGGGTTTTCCCCTTTTTTGGCTCCGCTATCCACAGCCTCGCACGCCACCATATTATAAACCTTGAGCGATCATGCGCTTGTGCGTTTTTTTTTGAGGTGATTATGGACAGTGATGCGATTTTTTTTGAGCAAATACGTTCCGCCGGTTGCCTTTCATATATTCTCGGTTGCGCACAGGAAAAGAAATGCGTCGTCATCGATCCGGAACTCGACAAAGCCGACGAGTACATCGCGCTGGCGAAATTCTTCTCGTCGGAATTGCTCTGCGCCATCGACACTCATACCCACGCGGATCACAATTCCGCGTGCAAAGTGCTCCGCGAGCGGTATGGCGTCAGAATCGTCATGCACCGCGCGTCGGACGCCCCTTACGTCGACGTTCGGGTCGACGAAGGGGATGTCGTCGAGTGCGGCAAAGTTTCGATCAGGGTCCTCCACACTCCGGGTCATACCGAAGACAGCGCCTGCTGGCTGGCCGGCAATCGTATTTTCACCGGCGATACCTTGCTCATCGGCGGCTGTGGCCGAACCGATCTGCCGGGCGGCAACGCGGATAAGCAATTCGAGAGTTTGCGGCGACTCGCCTCTCTGGGTGACGACATCCAAGTCTGCCCCGGTCACGACTATCGCCCTGCGCTCTCCACCCTTGGGGAGGAAAAAAAGGCCAACGCCCGGATGCTTATCCCGACAAAGGAAGAATTCGTCCGTTTCATGACCTCGCGCAAGCCACCGCTGCCACGAAAAATTCAAGAAGCCCTCGAGTGGAACCGCACGCCAAGCTACGGGACGCAACGGGGCTCCGGCGAAGGTATTTAACGACTTCGGCAACCTTGTTGCCCCGCGAAGGAGTTGTTGCAGCATGCCATTTTTACAACTGCCAGATTTAAAGCTCTATTACGAAGTGTTCGGGGAAGGTCCGCCCTTTCTCTTTATCAGCGAGACTGCCTGCCACGGCGAGGTCTGGAAACCTTATCAGGTTCCTGAATTTTCTCGCGACCACCGTGTCATTATCTATGACCAACGCGGTACCGGGCGTACGGAGCGGCCGTCGGTGGAGTACACGACAAAGACGCTGGCGGACGATGCCGCCGCACTTTTGCACCACCTCGGGGCTGACCAAGCCATCGTTTACGGTCACTCGATGGGCGGCCGAGTTGCCCAGCTCGTGGCACTGGATTACCCGCAAAAGGTCAAAAAGTTGATCCTCGCTTCCTCCGGCGCTTCGCACACAACGAGAGGCATCCCCCTCAAAATGTGTCTGGAGCTGGTTGAAAAGGGGTACGAGAAGTACGCCCGCGATCACGCGGTCAGAATCGGTTTCACGGAGAAGTTTGCCAGAGAGCAGCCCAAGCGGGTGGCAGAGTTTCTCGCGATTCGCCTGGCCAACCTGCCGCCGCTGGAATCCTACCTGCTGCACGTCATGGCCCGGCAGGCCCACGACACCGGCAATCGCTTGCGGGATATCCATGTTCCCACGCTTATCATGGTCGGCGATGATGAAGTAAAGACAACTAGCGATGTCTCACATTGGGCATCGGCGGAGATCCTCGCTCGCAGCATTCCCAACGCGAAACTCGTTGTCTTTTCTGATTCAGGCCACTACTATTTTTTCGCCAAGCCGGAAGAAACCAATCGAGCAATCCGAGAATTCCTGAAAGAGACATAGTGACGCTTTATATCTTGAAGACTAGAGTCCACACTATCCGCGTGGAATAAACGTCGCATAGGCGGCCTGCTCGACACGTCACGCGCCTGTCGCAAAGGCCGCGAATCCGAGTTTGCCCCTTCTCGAAGGCTAGGGGTTGCGGGCTAGTACTTACCTTGCTCTTGCCGGCTGCTAGTGCAGTGTCCCCAACGCTTCTTTACATTTGGATGCTCCACAGAGGCAGGCCTTCCGCCCGTGGTCAATAGGCCGATGCCTTGTAGGCCACCCCGCCAACCCCGTCGAGTGGGTTTTCCCACGGTTGGGGCCTGACGGAACCTTGTCGTTCTTGTGCCCACGGGCTCCTGTCCCACCTCTGTGGAGTCTGAAACTGTGCCGAGGGACTGTCAAGAGATTTTTGGGACACTACACTAGCTCTTGACATAGAAGCCCATTCCTTATAATCGGGATAGTCCGATGCTGGTAAGGCTTTTATGGGACTCTCTTTTTAGCGGTCATGCGACCCCGGTCTGTGAATAGCCATGGCTATTGGCGGATTTTGGCCTCTACTGGAGCTTTTAGGCAAATCGATTAGACTTTAGGCAGTTTCTACACAAATCAAGACCCAACCCCCGCACCGCGTTCTGTCTCACCGGCTTGGGCCATGAAACACAACGGCGATGATAACTCCTGGTTGAACGATCGAAATGGAGGACGATCTAATTCTCGTCCTGCGGTTGCCTCGAATCGTTAAGCGCGCATGAGCCAAAAGGAGGAATTCATATGGATTGGCGCCGTATTTTTGAGCAAAGTGCAGTCAACGGCGGCTATTACGACGAGAAGGACCTCGTTCAGCGGGTCTATCGGCCGGTGACCGACTCGTGGTTCCAAAAAAGACTCGATCATGTCAGAAACGAGCTGAAGAAAGAAATGCTCCTGGGACCGAGTCGTTCAACCAAAGACCATTAGCGGTCCGAAGCAGTTAAGACAACACGCTTAGTCTTCGCCAAGATAAGTTTGTCCTCGCGTTCGCACCCAACTAGCTCACCGCGGCTAACTCGAAGGTGGGCAGCGGAATAAAGCAATCATCAGCACTAACCGCGCGTCGTCGGTTCGCCGTTTCTGCGCGAAGTGATCTCCGTGCCTCTGAATTGTTGCCAACAGCGCCTTTGGCTGTCTGCGTTGACTGGTTTTCGGGATTTTGCACTTATCACATGAGCGAAACAAGTGAGCTGCATTGCAGTTGCATGTCCGGGTCCGACCCGCCCAAAGCAGTCAGCGCGTTCTGGCTGTTCCGTGCGCGTGGATAGCCCTGTTTCATGCAACCTCAATTCATGGACAACAGGTCCTTCAGCCTGCCCAGCAAACGGCCAAGAGACCTTTCGGTATCCTCATGAATCGCGTCTACGGTCCGGAAGATCTGTTCTATAATCTCCTTCTCGTGTTCTTCTTTGAGGCTGGCTAGGATACGGCTCCGAGCCTTGATTTCGTTCGTGCGGCGTGCCTTTTTGACGCGAATCTCCTCCAGGAGCGTTGCGATGAAGAATCCCAACGCCGTTCCCGCGATAGATACAGTAACCAGCAGCATCCCAATCGACACGACTGTTTATCCTAAACCGAGGTTAACGCATTTACGAATATGAAAGATTCTTGACAACCGCAGATTTACAGCGAAGAACCGCTTGACTGCCTTCTGGGCTATGAGCCAGCTATAACGCCCCGCTCCGCCAGATGTCAAGGTTTTCCAGCCATAGAAGACCCGCGGTCCCGCTTCGATACTTCGCCTTGCTGGCGGGTCTTCCGAATGCGGCTGGATACCGGAATATGCAGGTTATTAGGGAGATTTTTAGCGCCCGAGATGTGAATCTGGCATGGCAGGAGCATCGCACCGCGCAGTTTCAAAGGCGTTTTTCGCGCTTCGCACTTCTCACCATTAGCGGTCAGCTATCAGTTTTTAACTCGAAGAGCGGCAGCTCTCTTTCAAACGTTGATCCCTGATTGCCATTACGTATTTGCTATGGGGGGTCCACGTGTCGTTTACGTTGAGCTGCGCATCCGGCCTTTAATCCGGGAACGTACCGAGGACGACGCCGAAGTTTTTCATGAATCACCTTGCGTCGGCAATCCCCTGAGCTATAATTCCTTTCCGTCACATGCCCCAGCGGTGCCGATGGCGCGTCATGATGCAGGCGGGACTGTAATGACGTCGCCCGCACTGCGAGGCAGTACCATGATTTTTTCAGCAGACGGAGGCAAGATGGCAACTTATGTGATGTTGAGACCAACGGCTCCCGGTGGAGCCTTGCGTGCATCTTTGGCGGCGGGTCTGGATACGCTTGAAGGCAAGACGATCGGCGTACTGAGCAACCAGAAGGTCAATGCAGACGAGGTGCTTGACGCACTGGTCGCAACCATCCAGCAAAAGCACAAGATCGCCGGCGTCATCAAGCGGACCAAGCGCATCCAGTCGCAGACTGCACCGGCCGATGTGATGAACGACCTGGTCAATTTATCCGATGCGGTCATCCACGGTGTCGGCGATTGAGGGTCATGCTCGTCGTGGTGTAGCCACGACAGTGTCGAACTCGAGCGCCGAGGAGTACCGACCGTTTCCGTCTTTACCACGGTATTTGCTTCGCTGGCCAAGTCAGAGGCCGAGGTCCTTGGGCTGAAGGACTTCCGCCTGGTCACGGTGCGCCATCCCCTGGACGGCATGTCACAGAAGGAAATTGCCGGCGCGGCAACCGCCATAGCGGACGACGTTGTGCGCGGGCTTGTCGGGGATCGCGGCGTAAGCAACAAAACCGCCGCCGCGCGATAGGGCCCGGGAACAAGGGAAGTCGTTTCATGAAAGACAAAGAGGATCAAGTCCGCGTCGAAGGCACGGAGGAAACCGTCTATGAGCACTTTCTCGCCCAAGGCTGGACCGATGGATTGCCGGTGATTCCTCCGACCGTGGAACGGGTCGAGGCTTTTTTGGCGCAAGCCAAGATGGGTTCAGACGAAGTCATCGGCGTCATTCCGCCCAGATGGGCCGAGCTCTCCGTTGAGAAACTGGCCGTCAATGCAGTCATGGCCGGGTGCAAGCCGGCATACATGCCTGTGCTGGTAGCCGCGGTCAAAGGCATGTGTGACCCGGCCTTTAATCTTTATGGTGTTCAGGCAACAACGAATCCCGTGAGTCCCCTGATCGCCGTTAACGGGCCGATGTCTCGGCAAATCGGGCTCAAGGCGGACACCGGTGCATTGGGTCCCGGCTGGAGGGCGAATGTCACCATCGGCCGGGCCATTAGACTTGTACTCATCAATGTGGGCGGGGGAACACCCGGCGACATGGACAGGGCGACGCAGGGAATGCCGGGAAAACTCTTTTTTTGCTTTGGCGAAAATGAAGCTGAAAGTCCCTGGGAGCCCTTCCATGTGGAGAAAGGCTACCCAGCGGATACCAGCACGGTCACGGTCATCGGCGGCAGCGGCAGTCTAAATCTCATTGACCAGGGGAGTCTCGACGCCGAGGGGCTGCTAAAAACCCTCGCCAGCGCACTGGCGGTCGTCGGCACGAACAACATCTACTTCGGCGGCGATCCTGTTTTACTCATTTCCCCGGAACACGCGGACACGCTGAGCAAAGGAGGATTGACTAAGAAGGACGTCAAGGAGCGTTTGTTTAACTCCGCATGCACTCCCCTCGATCGCTTTTCTCGCGACAACGTGGAAAACGTGCTGATGAAACGGCGACCGCATTTGTTCGAGCATGGAATGCCTCCGTGCATTCGTCCAATGGAGAAAGCCGATGACTTGATTGTGCTCGTGGTGGGAGGTCCCGGTAAGCATTCCACGTTCGTGCCCACGTTTGGCGTCAACCAAAGCGTCATCAGGACGATCTCCTGACTCCGAAGGCGAATCCATGCCAGATACCTCCGTGGTGGGAAAATCGGTGAACCGAGCCGATGCCCTGCAGAAAGTGGCGGGGCAAGCGCTTTATGTGGGCAACATCGAGATGCCCGGAATGCTCCACGTCGCCGTCTTGAGGAGCCCTCACCCTCACGCCCGCATCCTCCGCATCGACAAATCCAGAGCCGAGTCTCTTCACGGCGTCGCGGCCGTACTCACGGGCGCCGATGTTGCCGCCATTCCCGGGGTGGATCCTTACTTCGGGCCGGCATTCCGCGACCAGCCCATTCTGGCCATCGATCGCGCCCTCCACGTGGGAGATCCGGTGGTGGCCGTCGCTGCAAATGACCTGCGCACGGCCGAGGATGCTTTACAACTCGTTGAGGTCGACTTTGATCCGCTGCCGGCCGTTGTGGACGTGCTCGAGGCGATTCGACCTGAAAGCTTTGTGATCCATGATGAGATCCGGCCTGCACGCTCCTTTGCCGATCTGGCGCACCTGAGACCGGCCGGCAAATCCAATATTTGCTACCACTATAAACTCAGAAAAGGCGACGTGCAGAAGGCGTTTTCCGGGGCGGACCGTATTTTCGAAGACACATTCCGCTCTCCCCCTTCCCAACATGTACCGATGGAGCCGCACGTTACTCTCGCCTTCCTGGACAAAGACCAGCGCCTCAACCTCTGGACGGCAAGCCAATCACCCTCGTTTGTCCGCACCGAACTCGCAAACGTTCTCGGCCTGCCCCTGAACCGGATCCGCGTGCGGGTACCCTACCTGGGCGGCGGCTACGGCGCCAAGGTGTACGCCAAGCTGGAACCGCTGGTGGCGGTCCTCGCGCTCGTCACGCGCCGACCCGTGCGCTACGCCCTGAGCCGGGAGGAGGAATTTCAAACCATCACGAAGCACGGCGTCGTATTCCAGATCAAGACAGCGGTGAAGGATGGTGTCATCACCGGCCGTGAATGTCGCGTCTACTGGGACACCGGAGCCTATGCGGAGATTGGCCCGCGGATCGTGCACAAGTCCGGCTATACCTCAGCGGGGCCATACC
>JBFJNS010000110.1:0-8304 GCA_041618055.1 Binatia bacterium | reverse complement strand
GGAACGTCGCGGCTCATTGTTTTTTTGATCTCAACGCTGTTCCAGGCTACAAGTCTCTTAGCGGGCCAGCCGGGCGAGTTGCCGCTCAAAAATAATCAGGGAGGGCAAATCATTGGTACTGTTTGGGCCCGCGGGACACGACCGACCGCTTCGCGCTTACCGGTATTCAAGAACATCGAGTTTTGCGGTCTCTCCGTACCGGACGAAAGTTTGCGGTTGGACCATGAGGGCAGGGTCCAGGCGGCGGCGGTCATTTTGGAGCCCATTGGGCGCCACTCTCAGCCGGCTCCAGTGCGCTTTGTTCTCGACAACCTCAATTGTGCGTTCACTCCTCGAGTGCAAATTGTTCCTGCGGGGAGCGAGGCCGTGTTAATGAACAGTGATCCGATTCTCCATGCCGTCCATGCGCGTCTTGGCCGCGAAACTCTATTCAATGTCGGTCTACCGACATGGCGCCAAGTCACCAAAGTTTTCAAGAACGCCGGGATTGTCATGATTGACTGTGACGTGCTTCATACCTGGATGCGTGCATTTGTTCTCGTTACTTCAAGTCCGTACTATGCGGTAACGGATGATCGTGGCTATTTTCAAATTGATCATGTGCCGCCTGGGATGTATGACATGGTTGTGTGGCACGAGAGACTGGGGAGAAAAACCATGCGTATCCCTGTATCGCTCGCCAGGAATCCCGCGTTGGACGTCGCATACTGGCTCAAGTAGCGGCGCTAGCCCGCTGTCTGGCCCTGGAGCTTGTTCCATTCCAAGGGTTTGTCCGTTCGTTCAAGGAGGTCTGGTGTTGAGTGCCTGGGCGCTGAAAAGAGGTCGCCGCTCAGTGGCCGCATTCGTTCGGCTGCCTTGCACCGTGGCTCCGCTCTACCAGACGCAGTACGATGCTAGTGTCTATTGGATTATTCGGGGGGTATGATAGGTTTTTCAATTAATCGGTTGGGGATAACTGTATTTTCGTGGTAGTGCCACGCAAAAGAATGCTGCCGTGGCACGCAGTGATCTACTAGAGAAATTCCGGGTGGGTTCACAAGAAAAACGCTACCGCGCCGCTACTGTCGTCACTATAGACGCGCGTGGGACTATTCGACCTCGAATGATCTTGGTTCGGTTCAATGAAATGCCGATGTGCTGGCTCGGGGGACTCTAAACAAGGGGGGCGGAATACGAGTGCAAAAACATCGCTGGCTGTGGGTATTCATCTGCGGATGGACGCTGAGTCTTCCTCTCCCGCTAGTCCTCGCTGGGACGGTGGGGACTCCTGCGGAGTTTCTGGCCGGGTTGGGGCAGGAGTGGGCGGTGGGGTCTGCGAACGCGCCTGTAAAGATCGTTGAGTTCTCCGATTTTCAATGCAGCTTCTGCAAGAAATTCTGGGCCGATACCCTGCCTCAGCTCAAACACAATTACATCGGGAAAAATCAAGTGCGGTTCGTTTATCGTCACTTTGCGATTTTGGGCGAATTTTCAGCAAGGGCAGCCGAGGCCTCGGAATGTGCCGCGGAGCAAGGAAAGTTTTGGAGCTACCACGACACTCTATTTGCCAACCAGGGCGGCCTCGCGTTCACCGAATCGAAGTTGAGGCAATATGCTGGAAAAATAGGACTCAACTCCCGATCCTTCGGGCAGTGCCTCGACGCGGGGAAATATCGGCAGAAAGTAAGAACTGAGACGCTTGCGGCGGCATCCCTTGGTGTGCGGGGGACGCCGGCGTTTTTTGTCAATAGCGGTTTGCTTGTGGGGGCCCAGCCATTCGAGGTTTTTCGCGCGGCTATTGAACAAGAACTAAAGGTCGGTTCAGCTAATCGATAACCCAGCAAATGGATAGAATCCGGAGTCGCGCGCAAAGTCCCCTTGGTTGCCGGAGTCAAAGAGCATGGAGGGATTCGGTGCAGGCCGGCCCGCCTTCCCATATTGAATCCTCGACTGCTGACTGGTTGAGTGTGTAGCGATGATCCCTGTCTTGTTTGAAATCGGTCCGCTGAAAATTTATAGCTTCGGCGCTTTTATGGCGCTGGCCGCTCTTTCTGCGCTCTGGGTTGTCCATGCCGAGCTTAAACGCAACCGTTTTAACCCCGATCTGGCTTCCACGATGGTTTTTGCCGCGGCCCTAGGCGGCCTCGTGGGGGCACGACTCCTTTTTATCGTCGAAGATTGGAGCAATTTCCTGCGCTCGCCGATGGACTTCATCTTCACCGGCGCAGGCTTTACTTGGTACGGCGGTTTGATCGGTGGGATTATCGCCGTGAGCTGGGTTGTGCGGAAACATAAGATCCCCTGGCTCGTGGGCGCCGATATCGCGGCGCCCGCTCTGGCGATCGCCTACGGTGTCGGGCGAATCGGTTGTCACGTGGCGGGTGATGGCGATTGGGGGACGGTGACGGACGTGCCATGGGGCGTTGCCTATACGAACGCCATTATCGGCTGGGTCAATCCTTCGACCGGAATCCCATATCCGCCCGGAGTCCGTGTTCATCCGACGCCGATTTATGAGTTTGCTCAGTCCGTGATCATATTTGGTATTCTTTGGTCCCTGAAAAAATGGGATTATCCGCCGGGCACGCTATTTTGGCTCTATCTGATTCTCGCTGGGTTGGCCCGCCTGACAGTCGAATTCTGGCGCCTTAATCCGACAATTGCCTATGGCCTGACCGAGGCTCAGTGGTTTGGCTTGGTTTGCATGGGCGTTGGAATCTGGGTGCTGGTATCACGTGCGCGATGGGCGCGTGCGGTGTCTTGAAACAGCAGTACAAGTAAGTTACCGTTGTAATGTTAATCGAGGCTACTTTCTTGAAACGTATTGCGATCATAGTCTTAACCTTGATGTTTCTTTACGGCGGGGTCGCCCATGTCGTCATCGACTGCTTCAGGCATCTCGATCCTGCTCATACTTCTGAACATCATCATGCTCAAGCGGCGGCGTATGCGGATTACGACCATTCAGGGGAAGAAGATCATCAGGAGCCCCAAATTCACTGCCCCGAATTGCGATTTGATCTTGGGTTTGCGCGATTATCGTCTAATCCCGATTCAAGAGCACGAGCTTATCTACAACGGGCCTTAAACGATGTGAACGCATCTTCCTTGTACCTCTTTGCTCAGCGCATGAAAGATGCTGTCGAACCTATGCTACGATTTCCGCCATTTCCTTCTCTTCTCGGTATCTCTTTGCACCTTTATATTTCCATCATTCATATCTAGACAGCGCACCTAGCCTTAGTAAAGCACGCGTAGTCTTGGTCTTTTTTAGCCTGACCGTTGGTATTCGGTCCTGACGTCCGGATTTTTTGACTCTTGCCGCTAATTGAGCATTGCCGACGGCTGTCGGGTTTTGCAGAAATTTAGTGAGGGTTGTGCGCGGTAGGAGGCAAAAGAATCACAATGATTCTGCGGCTGAGTTTCAGGGATGACCTTTAGGCACCCGGTGCGACGAATTTTCCATACAAAACTGTCCGACATTTCGCGCTGAAGGATTGTTGCTAAACGACAGGCGGTAAAGCTCTGGGAGTAAAAGTCAACGTGTTTCTCAAAATTGCAGCAACAATATCGGCGATGGGCGCCGCCTCTTTCGCGATATTTTCAGTCGGGTTCGGTCCTCGGGTGTCGAAACCCGCTCAACTCGTCGAATTCAATCACAAGATCCACGCGGGGGAATACGAAATCAGATGTCTCTACTGCCATGCCAACGCGCGCAGATCGACAGTCGCGGGAATCCCGTCCGTCCAGTTTTGCATGGGGTGCCACAAAAACGTCGGCAAAGACAAATTGGGGGTACAGACATTGACCCGATACTGGGAAGAAAGACGGCCGATGCAATGGATCAGAATCAACGATCTTCCCGATTTTGTTTATTTTACTCACAAGCGCCACGTGAAGGCCGACATCGCATGTCGGGAATGCCACGGTGCCGTGGAAACCATGGCTGTACTCAATGCGCCGCAGCCTCTTACCATGGAGCGCTGCGTCAACTGCCATCTGGAGCGTCGGGCCAGTGTCGATTGCTGGACCTGCCACAAATAAGGAACGAGTTTGATGGCTAACGAAGTCGAATTCAATCGCAGGAGCTTTCTCAGAGTGCTGGGCGCTGGTAGTGCGATGGCCACATTGGTCGGGTGCGGCTCCGAGCCTCCCGAAAAATTGATTCCATACCTGATTCCGCCGGAAAACATCGTGCCGGGGACGGACGTTTGGTACGCAACCTCCTGCCACGAGTGCCCGGCTGGATGCGGTATGGTGCTCAAGACGCGCGACGGTCGGGCGATCAAGGCGGAGGGAAATCCCTCCCATCCCGTCAATGGTGGAGCGTTGTGCGCCCGCGGTCAGGCCGCGTTGCAAGGACTTTATAATCCGGACCGCATACGGGAGCCTTTGAGGCGCGTCGACGATGGCTCTTTCAAGGCGATTTCGTGGGAGGATGCCGAGAGCATCGTGGCCGTGGAAATCCAACGCCTGCGGCGGGACGGCCATGGGGATCGCGTCGCCTTTCTCACGTCCCTGGTGGGCCCGACATTGAGGGAGCTCATCGACCGTTTCCTGGGCGCGCTGGGTTCTCACAGGCGCTTCACGTTTGAGCCTTTGAGCTATGAGGGTTTGCGGCAGGCGAGCGAGATATTGTTCGGTCTCGGTACGATCCCGAGGTACGATCTGGCGAAGAGCAAGATGATCGTCTCCTTCGGCGCGGATTTTTTAGAAACCTGGGTCTCGCCGGTGGAGCATGCCCGCGGGTTCGGTTCGATGCGCGCGTACAGGGACGGGGCGATGGGACGGTTCGTCTACGTCGGTCCACGTTTATCCTTGACCGGCGCCAATGCCGACGAGTGGGTCTCCACGCGTCCAGGCCACGAAGGACTGCTGGCCTATGGAATGGTTCACCATATTGTCGCCGAGGAGCTTGGAGTCGCTCTCAGCAAGCAGGAACGCGAAATCCTGACGGCCCATGTCAGGGATTATTCACCCAGGCGGGTTTCCGAGCGCATCGGCATACCAGAGAAAAAGATTGTCCATCTCGCTCAGGTATTCACCGCCGTGCGCCCAAGTGTTGCCCTCGGCGGCGGCAGCGATCTTTCATCTTCAAACGGCAAAGCGACGAGCATCGCGGTAATGCTCCTCAATTACGTTGCCGGCAATATCGGCAATACCGTCGAATTCCGCTCCTATTCGGCCATGGACGGGATTGCCGGCCGCAGTGATTTGGATGCGTTGCGCAACGAGATGCGCCGCGGCGGTCTATCCCTGCTGTTTTTTCACGGCGCCAATCCGGTCTTTTCTGAGCCCGGCGAAAGTGCATTGCGGGATGCGTTGCGGCAGGTTCCGCTGAAGGTTGCATTCTCTGAGTTCCTGGATGAAACCACAGCCGAGGCAGACCTGGTGTTGCCAACGAATGATCCTTTGGAGAGCTGGGGCGATTACTCTCCGCGGGAAGGTGTCTACAATCTCACCCAACCGGTCATGCGGCCGTTGTTCAGGACTCGTTCGGTCGGGGATGCGCTGTTAAGCCTGGCGAGGCGCATCGACGAGAAGATCGCCGCTGAGCTTTCCTGGCCGAGCTTTTACGATTACCTGAGGGAAAGTTGGCGCGGACTGCAAAAAGAGTTTGGCGCCAAGGAATCTTTTGAAAGCTTTTGGCAACAGGCCCTGAGCCGAGGCGGCGTTTGGAAAGAGGTTCGCGGCGAAAAAGTGCGCTTGCGTCCAGAATCGTTGAAAAATATAACCCCAGGGGGCAGTCACGATGACGATTCCGGCCAGGAGATGTCCTTGTGGCTCTATCCTTCGATCGCGCATTTCGACGGCCGCGGCGCCAATCGCCCCTGGTTGCAGGAACTGCCCGATCCGATGACGCATATCACCTGGGGAAACTGGGTCGAGATTCATCCGCAAAGCGCAGAAAAGCTGGGGATCGCCGAAGGCAGCATAGTAAAAATAAGCTCGTCCCACGGCGCAGTCGAGGCTCCGGCGCATCTTTACGAAGGAATTCGAACGGACACCGTGGCTCTGCCGATCGGGCAAGGCCACAGCGATTTCGGCCGGTACGCTCGCGGGCAGGGGAAAAATCCGGTGTCTCTGCTTTCAGCGCTAGGCGACGAAAAGCCTGTCAACGCCACGGAGGCTGCGTACGCAGTACGTCTGGAAGTCGTACCGGCGCACTCACGGTTGGCTTCCACGGCGGGAAGCATCCGGCAGGAAGAGAGAGGGATTGCCCAGGCCGTCACGGTCAGCGAACTCTCTCGGCTTTTCCTGAACGGTCCCCCCGCTCCAAAGGAAAAACCGCAATTCCGCGACCCTCATCCGCATCCGGACCATCGGTGGGGCATGGTGGTCGACTTGAATGCCTGTATCGGATGCTCGGCGTGCATGGTGGCGTGCAGCGCGGAGAACAACGTGCCGACAGTGGGTAAGGAAAAGGTACTCTCGGGTCGAGAAATGTTCTGGATCCGCATCGAACACTACGCGGAGACTAAGAAGGGCCAGATCGATGACCGTTTCGTGCCCATGATGTGCCAGCAGTGCGATCAGGCGCCCTGCGAGCCGGTGTGTCCGGTGTATGCGACCTATCACAGGCCGGACGGCCTCAATGCCCAAATCTATAATCGCTGCGTCGGTACTCGATACTGCTCCAACAATTGCCCGTATAAAGTCCGGCGATTCAATTGGTTCGAATACGAGTGGCCCGAACCGCTGAATCTCCAGCTCAACCCCGATGTCAGCGTCCGGTCAAAAGGCATCATGGAGAAGTGCACCTTTTGCTTCCAACGCATCAGAGCGGCCAAGGATCGCGTCAAGGACGAAGGCCGTCCGCTGAGAGACGGGGACATCACCCCGGCTTGCGTCCAAACCTGCCCGACGAGCGCGCTGATCTTCGGGGATCTCAAGGACCTAAGCAGCAGAGTCTATAAGTCGGCACATGACCCTAGGCGGTATCGAATCCTGGAAGAGCTGAATACCGAGCCGGCAATTACGTATCTAAAGAAGATACGGCGAGAAGACGAGGTCTGAGGGCGCATGGCTACGTTAACCTACGGTCAAATACATAGCGATCTCACCCGCACTATGGAGCCTCCCGGTAGGCTCTACTACGCGATATTGGGTCTCGACCTGGTGGTGTTGTTCTGGGGCGCCTACGCGTGGGCTTATCAGATACGAACGGGGCTGGGGGTGGCGGGCATCAACCATCCGGTGGGCTGGGGCGTGTACATCACGAACTTCGTGTTCTGGGTCGGGATCGCCCACTCGGGCACGCTGATCTCGGCAGTGCTGTTTTTGCTCCGGTCCCGATGGCGCAATTCGGTATCGAGAAGCGCTGAAGCCATGACGGTGTTTGCCGTGATGACAGCGGGACTATTTCCGCTGATCCATCTTGGACGCCCCTGGTATTTTTATCAGTTACTCCCCTATCCCCAGCATGGGCAGTTGTGGATCAATTTCCGTTCGCCTCTGATTTGGGATGTATTCGCCGTGGGCACCTACTTCACGGTCAGCGCGCTTTTTTTTTACACGGGCTTAATCCCCGACCTGGCGTCCCTAAGGGATAAGGCGCGCGGGGTGAAACAAAAAGTATACGGGCTGCTCGCATGCGGTTGGCAGGGAACGGACCGGCAGTGGCGCAGCTATTCAAAGGTTTATTTGCTTTTAGCGGGATTTGCCACGCCTCTGGTGGTGTCGGTTCACAGTGTCGTGTCCTGGGACTTCGCCATGTCGATTCTTCCGGGTTGGCATTCGACCATATTTGCTCCATATTTCGTCGCCGGCGCGATTCATTCCGGCTTGGCCATGGTACTGACTCTTCTCATACCTCTGCGTTCGCTCCTCAAGCTGAAGTCCTATATCAGCCAGCAGCATCTCGAATACATCGCCAAATTGATGATCGTCACGGGTTTGATTCTCGTTTACGCCTATGCCGCTGAGTTTTTTATCGCCTGGTTCAGCGAGAATCTCTTTGAGCAAAAGGCCTTTTTGTATCGGGCCACCGGTCCGTACGCCTATCTTTTCTGGACGATGCTTTTGTTCAATGTCGGAGCTCCTCTGCTCTTTCTTTCGCGCAAGTTGCGAAATTCCAGCGCATGGCTGTTCGGCGTTGCCATCGCCGTCAATATCGGCATGTGGCTCGAACGCTTTGTCATCATCGTCGGCTCGCTGTCTCGTGATTTCTTGCCTTTTGCGTGGAGTTCCTACAGACCCACCTGGGTGGAGTGGAGTATTACGGCTGGTAGCTTTGCCTGGTTTTTCTTGTGGTTTTTGCTGTTCGCCAAGCTGCTACCTGTTGTTTCGATCAATGAAATGAAAGAGCTGCTGACGGTAAAGGGC
>JBFJNS010000109.1:0-8365 GCA_041618055.1 Binatia bacterium | reverse complement strand
GGCGATATTCTCGGCCAAGTGCGGGGATTGGAGCGATTTCTCCGCTGGGGCCAGCGGGGCATGGGCGATCCTTCTGACCTCGATCTCGACGAGATCCGAAAACTCCTGGGCGACGAAGCTTACGAAAACCTAAAATATCTGCGCGGCGTAGAGCAAATGCTCGAAGAGGAAGGTTACATCATGCGCAGCGGCCAAGGCCTCAAACTCACGCCCAAAGGAATGAGGAAAATCGGCGACAAAGCGCTGCGGGAAATATTCCAGATGCTCAACAAAAGCCGCTGGGGCGACCACGAAATAGCCGCGCGAGGCTACCAGGGGGATCCTCTTGATCAAACCAAGAAATACGAATTCGGCGACGCCCTCAACATGAACATCGGCGAAACATTGATGAACGCGCTGGAAAACGGCAAGCGGGGCATTCCGGTAAGAATCGGCCCGGAAGATTTTGCCGTGCACGAAACCGAGTTCTCAACGAGCAGCGAAACAGTCCTGTTAATCGATGTCAGCTACTCGATGTTGATGAATGATGCATTGCACGCCGGCAAAAAGGTTGCCCTCGCACTCCATCGGCTCATCGAAACCAAGTATCCGCAAGACACTTTGCATCTGGTCGCCTTTCGGTCCAACGCGAAACTGATCAAAGCAGAGGATCTGCCCTCGATCGTCTCGCTCACCTATTTCATGGAACATGGCACCGACATTAAAGAGGCATTGCGATTCGCGCGCCAACTGTTGGGCCCCCATAGGACCCCCAATCGCCAGATTATTCTCATTACCGACGGCGAGCCTACCGCAGCCACGCTTGACCAGGGGGGCAGATTGCACAGCGGTTGGGGTTCCGCCCTGCTGCACGGGCGTATCGTCCGCGAGACTCTCAAGGAAGTGAAGCGGTGCACCCAGAGCGGAATCAAGATCAACACCTTCATGCTGGGCGTCGATTATTACCGCCGCGGCTTCATCGATCAGCTTTCCCGCATCAACACCGGTCGGGTCTTCTATACTTCGCCGGATCAAATGGGCAACTACATTGTGGTCGATTATATCGCCAATAAGCGAAAACGCATCGGCCGCGCCTAGCGTAGCGTTTCTGCAATCCTTGCAACAATTCATTGCATTCTGAGCTGAAGGCGGCGACTCTTTGAGTCCTCTGCGATCCTTCTTTTGGTTCAACCCAGTCCTCACGATCGTAGTTACGGTATGGGCCGTGCCTGAAGGGAGCCTGAAGTAACAAAGAGCCCCAACCTGCTGTGTGGGCGACGCCTGGACATCCAAATCACAGGCTATCGAAGCATGAACGGATTGTGTCTTACGGCCGAAACCTCCGCGTGCGAGGCGCGAGGACAGAGTAGACGACCCTATTCAAATAGTCGGGAAGGATCGAAACTTCTTGAAGGACTGGGGCCCTTCCTGGGGCTATGCGTCAATCGGGATGCACCGATACGATTGCCTTCGGCAGATCGACACGGAATGTAGAGCCTCGCCCTACTTCGCTGGTGACATGAATTTCTCCGGACATCGCTTCGACTAGCCGTTTCACGATGTTGAGACCCATCCCGGCGCTTGCGTGCTCCTTCTGGGACGGCTCTACCTGATAAAACAAATCAAAAACCTTCGGCAGCAGTTCGTGCGGGATACCGACGCCCGTATCGCTTACGACAAATTCAACCCTGGCGTTGTCTCTTTCTTTGCACTTGACTGATACCTTTCCTTGGGAGGTAAACTTGCGTGCGTTGTCCAAAAGATTTCTCAGAATTTCCTTCAGCTTCAGGCGGTCTGTTGTCATTGTCAATTCAGGCGGCGGCATCTTGATGTGCAACTCGATCCCTTTTTTGCCGAAAGCCCCCCTGAATTCAGACTCTAATTCCCCCAGCAGCGTTCTCAAGTTGATTTCGGTGGCCACGAGGGCAACCTTGCCTTGCTCGAGGCGCGTCATCTCCAGAGTGCTATCGATCAACTCAATGAGCTCGTGGCTGCCGGATTCGATATTGCGTAAGCGTTTGTGTTGCTCCTCCGTCAGCTCCCCTAACATTCCTTCAGATAGCAGGCTGGCTGCACCCATGATTACCTGAATGGGCGATTTGAGTTCATGGGCCATGACCCCCATCAGCACCGATTTCACCTCCATTGCTTTTGCCAGCGCGGCATGAGCCGATTTGAGTCTCTCGTAGAGCCAGGAATTATGGATGGCCGCAGCCGCTTGACCCGCCAGCGTGTTAAAAAACTCCACTTCCTCGTGGGTGAAATCGTGCCTCTCGCTTGTGTAAATACTCAGCACGCCGATGAACTCATCCTGAAGCAGCAAGGGCAGCCCAAGAAACGACACCAAACCATTGCGCCGAATATAATCCGGATGGCGCACACGCGGATCGCGAGCCAGATCCAAAACTGCGATCGGTGCTCGGGCCGCAGTCACGGCCTCGGTCAGTCCTCCTCCGCGGGAAGTCGAAGTTTTTTCCCAGTCCCTGTCGTCGACGTGTCTGCTTGCCATCGTCTCCAGCATCCCGGTCTCCCGATTGAGCAACCTTATGGTACACGCGCATCCGGATCCGAGATCCACGATCTTTTCCACCAGTGTTCCCAGAACCGAACGCAGATCCAGACTGGCGTTGATGGCAGAATTGAATTCGCGCAGCGCTTTTTGCCTTTCGTTTGCAGTCTTCACTTCCTCGAACAATCGCGAATTCGAGATCGCAACTGCGGCCTGGCTTCCCAGAGCATTGAAAAAGGCGATTTCCTCTTCGCTGAATTCGTACTTCGCTTTCGTCCAGCAGCCCAATACGCCAAGGACTTCCCCTTTGACAATCAAGGGGATGCCCAGGAATGTGACTAGGCCGTGGCGAATCATGAATTCGCGATAGACCGTACGCGGATCCGTCTGCACGTCGGTTACGACAACAGGCTTTCCGGAAGACTTCACCACTTGGGTAAGACCGCTGTATCCTGTAACGGGCGATGCGTTTTTCCAGTCTCGTTCATCGAGGTTTCGGCACGCCACGGGGTCAAAGTTGCCGGTCTCCTTGTTCTTCAGCCTGATCGTGACGGGGAACCCCGGCAGCAGCTCAATGATTTTTCCCAGCAAAATATTCAAGACCGATTCCAGGTCGAGTGTGGAAGTGAGAGCGGCGTTTATCTCGCGCAAAACCTCTTCTCGATACCGGAGCTGCTGAATCTGCGTTTCGATTTTCTTGCGTTCGATGGCGTAGCGTATGGCTCGAATGAGCATGCTGCTGTCGACCTCGCCCTTCACAAGGTAATCCTGGGCGCCGCCGCGCATGGCGTTAATGGCAACCTGTTCGTCGCTCAGGCCGGTCATGATTACAATCGGGGTGGTCGGCGCCGCCTCCTTCACGCGCGCCACGGTATCCAGATTTTGAGAGTCGGGTAAGGATAGATCAAGCAGGACTACATCGAAAGCCGATTCATTTAGACTTTTCGCCGCCTCCGCCGCGCGCGTCACATGGACGAGAGTGAAGGGGAAACGCTCTCGGGGAACATCGCTGAGTGCGGCCTGGAGAAGCCCCGCATCTCCAACGTTGTCTTCAACTAGGAGCAGTCTTATAGTTTTTTCACTCATTTGGGGTCTTGGGATTATCGCCGCAGACTGATGAAAACAGCTCAGTTTTTATCGTACAAATATCGCCCGTTTTCAACGGGCTCCGTCGAAAACCACCTTCTACATCTAAAAAACCTACTTATTTCAGGCACAAAATTCCATTTTGGGAGTTCAGGTTGCCTTCGCTCAAAGGTCTCTACCCGGCAGCTTTACCGCCTTGAGCCAGAACGCCTCTATACATCTCAGCGCATAAAAGAGCTCGTCTAAATCCGTCGGTTTCGTCACATAACAGTTCGCATGGAGTTCATAGGCTCGACTCACATCCTGCGGCGCCGAAGAGCTGGAAAAAATGACCACCGGAATAAATTTGAGCTTGGAGTCCTTCTTGATCTCCTCCAATACTTCTCGCCCGCTCCTCTTCGGCAAGTTCAGGTCGAGAAAAATCAAATCCGGTCCGTCGACCCCTTTGTACTTGGCCCGCTGAAAAAGGTATTCGATCGCCGCGGCTCCGTCGGGCGCCTCGATGATCTCGTAATCTTCGCCGCTCTCTGAAAACGCCTCCTTCATCAACCTGATATCTCCGGGGTTATCCTCCACAATCATAATACGCCGCCTATGGTTTCCACCTTCGCTCATTCTGACACCCCGGGCACCTCCGGCAGTTTCGCCGGCAAAGTGAAATAAAACGTAGCTCCTTTAACGCCTTGTGATTCAACCCAGATCTTACCGCCGTGGCGCTCGACGATTTTCTTACACACGGCCAAACCAATCCCCGTGCCCGAGTACTCCTCCCTGGTGTGCAGGCGCTGAAAAACTTGGAAAATTCGCTCCGCGTGCTGTGGATCGATTCCTATGCCGTTGTCCGCTACGGCGAAGCGCCACACTTCATTCTCTCTCTGACACGAGACGTGGATTGCCGGCGGTTCATGATCCCGGTACTTAATGGCGTTGCCGATCAGATTTTGAAACAGCTGCCCCAATTGGGTTTCATCGCCCATTACGACTGGCAACGGCTCGGCGGTCACTACGGCTCCGCTCTCTTGAATCGCAACTCGGAGCCCCTCCAAGGTCTTGTCTAACACGAGGGCGCAATCCGTGGGCGCCACTTCCTTCCCTCTGGTGCCGACGCGCGAATAGGTCAGCAAGTCATTAATGAGAACCTGCATCCGTTTCGCGCCATCGACGACAAACCCCATGAACTCATCGGCGCTCTGATCCAGCTTTCCTTTGTATCGCTTGGACAGGAGTTGCGTGTACCCGGTGATCATCCGGAGGGGTTCCTGAAGATCATGGGAGGCCACGTACGCAAATTGTTCCAGTTCCTGGTTGGAACGGTTCAGGTCTTCCGCATACTTGATCGACGATTGCAAAAGCTGCTGGTTCTCCACGACAATCCCCATGAGACGGGCGATCATCATAAGATATTCCTGTTTGTCATCCGTAAAATAGCCGAGTTTTCTGCTGGCCAGATGAATGATGCCGCGCACTTCACTCTGAACGATCAGCGGAAGAAAGGCAGTGGACTTAAGACCGAACTCGAGCTGCCGCTTGCGCGTGATGCGATTGTCAGCAAGGATATCTCCGGAGATAATCGGTTTCCCGTCTGCGAAGATCATTTCGTCCGAGGAGCCACTTCTCATGGTCCTGGGCAAGACTGCAAGATGCTGTGGGTCGAACCCCACGTGTGCAACATAGGTGTACGCCTTGGTTTGCTTGTCGATGACACGAATCGACGCGGCGTCGGCGCCCGTCACGGAAATAAGCTTTTGCAGAATATACACAAACCGTTCCGGCATTGCCTCGGCTCCCGCCAATGGAGTGAGAGCTGTATAAAGCATAGACAGCTCCCGTGTCCTGGCGGCGACCTTTTCTTCCAGGCCGTCATAAGACGCCTTCAACGCCTCGCTCATCCGATTGAACTGCCTTGCCAGGTCACCGATTTCGTCGGCGGTCTCCGCCGGCACACGGTGATCGAGTTGGCCGAGAGCGATGCGTTCTGCGCCCCGTCGGAGCCGCGTAATCGGCGCGGCAACTTTGCGGCTTATGATATGAGCGATAGCAAAGCTCACCAGGACACCGGCGACCGAGAGGCCCAACAGAAACCAGACAGCCCGCCACATTGACGCATAGAGGGTTGCCAAAGGCTGCTCTATGAAAACGCCCCAACTCGGACCGGCGAGCCACATGCCGGTGGCCGACACTTCTATTCCCAGCTCATTGACGTAGTAACCATGAACAAACGGTACTGCTAGCGGGTTTTTGGAAAAGATCAATTCGTTGACTACGGGCCTTTGCGCAAACGAGAGTTGCCTCAGTAGCAAGCTCCGGTCAGAGGAAGCGATCAGTCGACCGTCCCCGTCCACCACGTAGGCCCGGCTTTCCCTGCTTACCTTGAGGTCTTCCATCAGTTCCCACAGGAACTTCAGATTGACAACGGCATAGGCAATGCCGGGAACCCGCCCGCCCGTTGATGCAAAGCGCATGGTCAGCGTCACCCGAGGTTCCGAAGTTTCCGTGATCACGACCCGGTCCCAGTGAACAGGCTTCCGTAACCCTTCGCGAAAGAAAGAAGTGCCGGTGTGATCCCGTAACACGTGCTCAACCGTTGCCACTCTCCGGGATAATCTGAAGGTCTCCATTCCACGGGGGTCCAGTAATCCAACCTCTTCGAATGCCGGGTGCTGCTGCAACAGCCATTGACCCACACCGCGGACCCCTTCCTGATCGCCTTCGAAGGCCGCCATGTGAAATTGACGGGTCGCCCTGCTCAGGTCTCGTTCTATCTCGCGCACAAAATGATCGATGCGCTCCTGAATCGACCGGACCGTCACGCGCCGCAATTCGTCCTCAAATGCGTCGATCTCCCTTCTCTCGGCGGGGAGCCAGAGCGCCAATACGGCAAGAACCGTGACTAGGCTCAATCCACCCAGCAGCCAGAAGAGTCGCCAGCGAATTGAGCGAGGAAGCGGAACTAAGTGCTTCAGCCCGTGCATGAGTTTTCGTCTTAGCATACCCGTCACTCCAGCAGCCGATCTGCTCTCTCGAGAACCTTGCGGGAGATGTCGAGGCCGATAGCTTTCGCGGTCTTAAGGTTAATAGTCAGGAGGAAGCGGTCCGGAGCCTCAATGGGAAGATCGGACGGCTTGGCACCTTTCAGGATTTTCGCCACAAGCTTCGCCGCTTGCAAACCGAACAGACGGTAGTCACCCCCATAAGAGGTCAAGGCTCCCATTTTAACCATCGACTCGTCATTGACAGCGAATGGAATCTTGACTCGGTTCAATTTCATAATCAGCGACCTTATTTGCCGCGAGAGAAGATTCGAGGGTACATAAAACACAGCGTCGACCATCATCGCTGATTTATCGCGCAGTACGTTTTCGAATTCGCCGACAGTTGCTACATCGCGACGGACTATTTGAATGCCCATTTTCTTTGCCGCATTGTCGAGAAATTCCGCGGTGTCTTGTGCCATTTTTTCCTTGGACGACACTATGGCAAGCACTGCCTTCACCTTGGAGACGATTTCGGTCAGGACCTCGAGCCGTTTTCCCGCCAGAGAAGCCGCATAGGTCGACACACCGGTCATATTATTGCGTGAAGAAGCAAAGTCGTGAACCAGGTCATAGTGAACCGGATTCGCGACCAAAGTAAAAACAATCGGAATCTGCTGATTTGCTTGTTTTGCCACAGCTGTAACCGCAGTCGTCAACGTCACGAGCACGTCCGGCTTGGTGTCGACCACTTTCATCGCTCGAAACCTAAGGCCCTCAATATCCCCCCTAGTGTCCTCCACGACAAGCCTGAAGTTCTGTCCGCTCAAATATCCGCGGCGTGCCAGTCCTTCGCGCAGACCGTCCAACAGCGGTTCATAAGTTGCCCCGGGCGTTAGTACGGCAACGATGGGACGTATGGAGTCCGCACCCGCCGATAATGGAACGTGCAAGACTACGAACTCTACCAGTGCAGTCGTTATCATGATTCTAACAAATCGATGAATCATTCCTCTAAACTCCTCAGTTTCCGAGTGGAGGATTTTACTCCACCACCCGATCGACTCGATCGACGACTTTGCGCGGGATCTTGAGGCCAATCGCTTTCGCCGTGGTCATATTCAGCACAAGCAAAAGCTTGTCCGGTGTCTCGGCTGGGATGTCGGACGGTTTCTCTCCCCTGAGAATCTTCGCCACCAGTCTCGCCGCCTGGGCTCCGCTTAGCCGAGCATCTGGTCCGTAAGAGAGCAGCGCTCCGCGCTCCGCCATAAATGCTTCGTGAGTCACAAGTGGAATCTTGTCCTCTTTCGCCTTCCTGATCAGCATCTCAATATGACTGCCGACGAGTGTCGAAGGAACATGATAGATCGCATCGACCGACTTCTTGGGCGTATCCGCCACGGCCATCTCGATCTGCCTTCGGTCCGTCACGTCCCGGCCAATGAGCTTAACTTGCAGCTTCTTTGCGGCTTCTTCGAGATACCGCAACGAATCCCGCGCGATAGCCTCTTTCGGGGATACCAGCGCCAATACCTGCTTGATTCCAGGGGCAAATTCCTTGAGAATTTCAAGACGTTTTCCGGACAAGGGCCCGGCGTGGCTTGTGACTCCTGTGACGTTGTTCTTCGAAGAGGAATAGTTCGGAATCAAACCGGAAGCCACCGGGTCGCTGACCCAGCTGAAGACGACGGGAACCTTATCGGTTCCCTTTTTCGCGAACACCGACAGAGCCGTCGTCACCGTAAAGATGACATTGGGCTTGGCCTCGATCACGCGGTTGACATGCCCGCTAAGCCCCGACACCGCCCCCTTGGTATCT
>JBFJNS010000108.1:0-8435 GCA_041618055.1 Binatia bacterium | reverse complement strand
GGATTATCGGTTCATGCTTCGCTCGTTTCGCTATGCGATCGTCGTTATGTTTGTTTTGGCGGCGGTCTTGACGCCGACGCCGGATATTATTAATCAATCTCTTTTGGCCGGTCCGATGATTCTCTTGTATGGGGTGAGCATTGGAGTGGCCTATCTTGGGCGCAGGAAAAAATGAATTCGAAAGTTGAGTTTCCAGCAAGGAGGAACATCGCATGCTGATGTATTCTGTGGGGGTTGGGTTTTTAGGGCTGCTCTTCGTGGTCTATCTCTCCGTCAAGGTTTTATCGAAGGCGCCGGGCAGCGCTGCCATGCAGGAGCTTTCCGGGTACATCTACGAGGGGGCGATGGCGTTTCTCCTTCGCGAGTATCGAGCCATAGCCGTTTTTATTGTCATCGTGGCCTTGCTAATCGGCGTGGGGATTGACTGGGCCACAGCCACATCCTACGTCATTGGCGCTGTGTGTTCTCTGACCGCTGGGGTGATCGGCATGCACATCGCAACCCGCGCCAATGTCAGAACAGCTCAAGCGGCGACCGAAGGGTTTAACCAAGCCATGGGCGTCGCCTTTCCGGGAGGCGCCGTCATGGGGCTGTCGGTCGTTTCAATCGGGCTTTTCGCGGTTTCCATCCTTTACTGGTATTTCGTTGGTCCGGCGGAATCGGGAGAATCGCTCCGACTGGGCGTCAATCTTCTTGCTGGTTTCAGTATGGGCGCCAGCTCCGTGGCCCTCTTTGCTCGCGTCGGAGGAGGGATTTATACAAAAGCGGCGGATGTTGGCGCCGACCTGGTCGGCAAGGTAGAAGCTGGGATTCCGGAAGATGATCCTCGCAATCCGGCGGTCATCGCGGATCTCGTCGGCGATAACGTGGGCGATGTCGCTGGCATGGGCGCCGATCTTTTCGAATCTTACGTCGGCGCGATTATCTCCGGAATGATCTTGGCAGCGAACACCCTTCCTCCCGAAAGGCAGCTTGACGGGGTCATGCTAACGCTCCTTTTTTCCGCGGTGGGCATCATTGCGTCGATCGTTGGGACGTTCTTCGTTCGCACCACTACGGGCAGTCCCCAGTTGGCCTTGCGCAATGGTACCGTGGCCGCTGCTTTGATTGCGATTGGAGGCGCGTTCCTCGTTAGTATCCTATGGTACGGCGAAGTGCTGCCGTTCTGGGCCTACTTGTCTGGCGTTGTGGTGGGCATGGTGATCGGTTTTGTGGCCGAGTATTACACCTCGGGTAAAAAAGTTGAGGAATTAGCCCAGTATTGCCGGACTGGAACGGCGACGAACATCATCCAGGGAATCAGTCTGAGTTACCGGAGCACGGTTGTGCCTCTGGTTCTAATCGCTCTCGCCACACTGCTTTCTTTCTATTGTGCGGGATTTTTCGGTATTGCTCTAGCCGCCGTCGGGATGCTCGCCGTTGCCGGGATAACAGTGGCCGTGGATGCCTATGGCCCGATATCGGACAACGCCGGAGGCATCGCCGAAATGGCGCATATGGACCCTGAGGTCCGAAAAATCACCGACGCGCTGGATGCCGCGGGCAATACAACCGCGGCCATCGCCAAGGGGTTTGCCATCGGTTCGGCGGCTCTAACGGCCCTGGCGCTTTTCGCTTCGTTTACGCAAGTGACGCAACTCGACAAAATCGACATCATGAATCCCTCCGTCATGGCGGGTTTGTTTATCGGCGGAGTCATTCCTTTCTTATTCGGCGGAAGCACGATGAGCGCCGTGGGAAGGGCTGCGTTCGGCGTGGTTGAGGAAGTGCGGCGGCAATTCAAAGAAATCCCTGGCCTGATGGAAGGGACGGGCCGTGCTGACTATGCTCGATGTGTCGATATTACAACGGCTGGCGCTTTGAAAGAGATGATTGCCCCGGGAGTTCTGGCAGTACTGATTCCGGTCGTCGTCGGGATCTTGTTGGGCGTCAAAGCGCTTGCCGGCTTGCTGGCCGGCGCGCTGGTAGCCGGCGTGCCCTTGGCGCTTCATTTGGCCAATGCCGGCGGTGCCTGGGATAACGCGAAGAAATTTATCGAGGCGGGAAATCTCGGCGGCAAGGGATCGGATGCGCATAAGGCGGCGGTGGTTGGCGATACGGTGGGAGATCCGTGCAAAGATACGTCCGGCCCGGCGATGAACATTCTTTTAAAGCTCATGGCCGTGGTGGCTCTAGTTTTCGGTCCCGTAATCGTGGTTGTCAACAAAGCTTTGATGGACTTCTTATTTTGAGAATTTTGTTTGTAACAGACAGGCTACCCTGATGAATTCCGAGGATTGAATGTCCTGGTACCACCTCTTCGACCCTGCCGTAGAAAAGTGGCTGGTTCTTTTAATATTTACCGGTTGTTTTGGCCTGATACTCTACCGCCGCGTTCCCATTCATTATTTATCGTTGGCGGCGGCTCTACTGCTTATCGCCCTTGGCATAACGAATCCAGCCTCGGCTCTGCTGCAAATGGTGGACTGGGATGTATTGGCCATCTACTGGGGCTATGGAATGCTCGCCATGGTCTTCCGGGAGAGCAGGATCCCATCCCTTATCGCTTCCTTCGTATTGGCCCGGGTTAAAAAGGAGAAGTATGCCCTCCTATTTATCTGTTCGTTGGCTGCGTTCCTGTCCGCTTTTATGGCCAATCCGGTGATCGTCATCATGCTGGCGCCGCTGGCCATCGAGATTGCCGAGCGGTTGAAGGCCTCTTTGTTCATCTACCTTGTAGGCCTGGCAATCAGCTCCAACGTGGTGACGACAGTGACCATGGTGGCGGATCCGCCGGCGTTGATTTTAGCCATGGCCACGGGGATGAGCTTTCTGGATTTTTACTGGTACAAGGGAAACTTGGGTCTCGGAACGCTTTCGGTGGTGGGAGTAGTGGCGGCACTTCTTACCTTGCTGTTTTATTTTCGCGACCTGAACAACACGGTAACGATGGCGGAAGAAAAGGTTGCCGTTACCTATGGTCCGTTGGTGGTATTCGTTCTGAGCGTTCTCGCCTTGGCTTTCATCCCGATGAAACATCCTGGAACCATCGGTCTGGTGGTTGGTTTGGCATCGCTCTATATCGGGCGCAGCATGATCCGCGAGATGATTCAGGAATTCGACTGGGATACCCTCTGGTTTCTAGTTGGAATATTCGTAGTCATCGCCACCGTGGAGAAGATCGGCTTGCTGAAAGACTTCACGACCTGGCTGGCTGGAACGGGGTTAAAGAGTCCTGCTGTTTATCTCATTATTCTAGTGTGGGGATCGGTGCTTTTGTCTGCGTTCATGGACAATGTGCCTTATACCATTCTGATGATCCCGGTTTGTAACTACCTGGCCGAATCCTTAGGTATTAGCCCTTGGCCACTATATTTTGGCATGCTGGTGGGCACGGGGATCGGCGGCAACATTACCCCGGTGGGCGCGACGGCGAATGTTTTGGCGTGCGGCATGCTGGAAAAGCGCGGCTACCGGATCGATCTCTGGAGCTATATGAAGATCAGTCTTCCCTTTAGCATTGCGGCCGTGTTGCCGGTGCACTTATTGATACAGTGGCTCTGGCTGTAATCGAAGGGAGGGGTGATCATGCATCCGTGGCACGACGTGGACTTGGGGAGTCGGCTGCCGGAATTGTTTCCCGTCGTCATTGAGGTGCCGAAGGGCTGCAAGACCAAATACGAGCTGGACAAGAAAAGCGGCCTGATCAAAGTTGATCGGATCCTGTTCAGTTCCGTCCATTATCCCGCCAATTATGGTTTCATTCCTCAGACCTATTGTGAAGACCACGATCCGCTGGATGTCCTGGTATTGGGTCAGGAAGGTGTGGTTCCGCTTTCCATCGTGATGGCGAAGCCCATAGGATTGATGAAGATGGTCGATCAGGGCGAAGCGGACGACAAGATCATCGCCGTTCACGCCGACGATCCCGAGTTCGCCCACTACGAGTCCATTCGCGAGCTGCCTCCCCATCGGATGGTCGAGGTGAGAAGATTTTTTGAGGACTACAAGGCCCTGGAAAACAAGGCGGTGAAAGTGGAAAAATTTCTAGGCTGCACTGAGGCCGAGCGGGTTATTGTCAAGGCGGTCGAACTCTATCGCAAGAACAGAGAGCAACTGATTAGCTCAGGCAGCTTGTAATTTCTTGTATCCCTCACGAGCCACGCGCCGCCTGCTTCGGGCCATCCACCATAGGCCCCGTCTTGCCTCTATGCCTTTGCCCTTCCGCTACATGCCACGCGCCATTCGCGCCCTTTGCGTTTGTATCCTTGAACTTTTGAACCGTTGAACGATTTCGACGGAGCGCAGCGGTTGAACGTTTTGAACGGCTGGAACGACCATCATTTCGGCAACCGCTGAGCGGGCGTAAGCCGGATGCCACGCGCCATTCGCGCCCTTATTGGCTCTTACTCGCCTTCCACTCTTTTGCGAGTCGTAGCGCGTCTTCGATTTGAGCTGGGGTCAGGAATGCAGCAGCAGCATCTCTGAGTTTGATTGCAGTTTGAATGCCGTTTTTCGCTGCCAGACTGAACCACATATGTGCGAGGACGTAATCTCGTGGAACACCTTCCCCTCTCCCGTATTTGAACCCCAAGTTATACTGCGCATACCCGAGTCCTTGTTCTGCCGCCTTACGATACCATCTGGTTGCTTCTTCGTCGTCCTGTGGAACTCCGTGACCTTCGTTATACATCCCGCCCAGATTGTTCTGCGCTCGTGCGTGTCCCTGCTCGGCCGAGTTGCGGAACCACTTCAGCGCCTCGTTGTAGCTCTGCGGAACGCCTTGGCCGTTAAAATACATTCCGCCCAGGTGGAACTGCGCATCAGCGTCTCCATTCTCCGCCAAGGGACGAAATTGCTTCAAGGCCACCGCATAGTCGCCGTGTTCGTACGCCCGGAGTCCCTCCTCGAACCCCACGCGGACGGGCGCTTCCGTGGAGACAACGCCTCGAGAGGAACAGCTTATAACAAGGATGGAGAGACAGGGAAGAAGGAAGGAAACAGTCATCTGTAATCGTAGTGGAATGAGCTTCATGGCGCTCTCGCCCCGTCACGGAGCCGTCGGGGCGACCGATTAACTTATGCTGGCTTTCGTTCTTTTAGGTTTTCAACTAGGATTCTTTGTGTCAAGGGCTCGGTAACGAGGTATGGCATTGCTTCTTTAACAATAATCCTTTCCCGAGCTGCCTCCCCACCGGATGGTCGAGCTGAAAAGATTCTTTGAGGATTACAAGGCGCTGAAAGTGAAAAAATTCCTAGGCTGCACCGAGGCGGAACAGGTTATTGTCAGGGCGGTCGAACTCTATCGCAAGAACAGAGAGCAACTGATTGGCGTTGGGAGCTTGTAATTTCGTGTATCCCCCCAACGAGCCACGTGCTACTTGCCACGCGCCATTTGCGCCCTTTGCGTTTGTATCCTTGAACTTTTGAACCGTTGAACGATTTCGACGGAGCGCAGCGGTTGAACGTTTGAAAGGCTGGAACGACCATCATTTCGGCAACCGCTGAGCGGGCGTAAGCCGGATGCCACGTGCTACATGCCACGTGCCATTCTTGCTCCGTCCGTCGCTCTGAAGGGCTAGCGTCGCGCGTTAAAAACCAGACAAGCCGTAAAAGCAAGCCGGGTTGGTTTCGAGAATGTGTTGCTTGGCGCTCGCCGTCAAGTCCGGTCTGTCCAGTAGCATCTTCGCCGCGAAGCGCTCGCGGTCCCCATGCGGCATGTCGGAGCCAAACACGATTTGTCGCTCGCCTACGAGCTCCAGGACCTGCGGCAACAAGACGTCTTCCACTTCGGCGCTGAAATACAGATTCCCCTTGCGGACATAGTCCATTGTGGGCAACGCCTGAACCGGGGCGGTCCGTGAGACTACTTGCGAGAGGTTTTTGCCGGAGTGTTGAAACCGGTGCTGCAGGCGCTCCAGGATGAAGTGTATCCATAAGCTACCGGCCTCGAGAAAAACCACACGCAGATTTGGAAACCGGTCCAACATTCCACCGCTTATTAACGACACGAAGCCCATCAGCACAGGCATCAAAAAAGCGATTACGCCGGAGGGATAAATATGGCTGTAGAGATTGTTAATCGCAGGACAGGCCCAACCGACATGGACGGCCAGCGGAAGGCTTGCCGCCTCGAGGGCCTCATAAAACGGCAGAAGGCTCGGATCGTCCAGGAGCCTGTCGCCCGCCGTGCCCAATATCATAATGCCTACGGCGCCTAGGCGTTGGCACTCAATGACTTGCTTGGCGGCGGCCGAAGCATCATCAAGATTCACGACGCCGACCCATTTGAGTCTTTCGTTTCCTGACAGAATATCGCCCAGCCATCGGTTGTACGCATGGCACATCGCGGTGACATAAGCGGGATTGCAGCTTAGCGGATAAGCCAGAAACAACGTCGGATACAAAACCTGGATAAAGAGACCTTCCTCATCCATGATGTTTAACCGGGCACCGAGGTCGCTGAGTTCCATACTTTCCACGCTGTCGGGTTTGCGTGCGGCGTGTTTCGTCGGCTTGCCCTGATAGCTTACAGGTGTGCCGAGATTGTTGCAGCCGCGGCCGACGCGCCTGGGATAGAGTTGCTCGTCGATCATCCAGTAGGCCAGGCCGTCGATGCCCACCACCTGAGGCCTTTGCGATCGAAACGCCGGATCGAAATACTTGTCGCTGAACGTGACTGTATTCTCTTCGACATGGCCGTCGGCATCGATCACACGCATAAGCTTTCCTCCTCTTGGTAGGCTCACGGAAGATTATAACAAGAGGGATTCGGGCGCTTCAACGAAGGGGACGTCGATTTCCGAAGTTTCGGATCAAAGGGCGTTGTTAAGCAGCAGGATAAAATTCAACAAAGTGGCGACGAGTGCCGTGCGGATGTTTAGTCACAGAGGTCGATCGATGAAACGCATCCGACCCGCAACGGAAAGAGCACGATATGCGGCAAAACTAGACCGCGTTATGCTGCACGATTTGAAGCGAACGTGCATCAGTCGCTGGACTGATCTCGGAATTCAGCCTGATCTCGTCATGGCGGCAAGCGGGCGCAAAACCATCAAACGTCCGCCTCCGGTACCCCGATTTTACCGATATGGAGATCACTAACCCCTTTCGGGTCGTAATCCTACCAGCGCAAATCTGTTAACATCGGGTTTACACGGAAAAGAACTTGAAAATTAGAATGCTGCAAGCTATTGAATTTACTTACGCCCGGATGGTGGAATTGGTAGACACACGGGACTTAAAATCCCGAGGACTCGGAAGGGTCCGTGCCGGTTCGAGTCCGGCTCCGGGCACCAAATTCAATAACTTAGCGCCCTTTCCGCTCAGGTTCTTAAGTTCGGTGTGTGCCATTTTCCCTAAATTGTGCCCAAACTGTGCCCAAAGCTAACCTTGCTTTGCCGATTTCATGGGAACCACGTTCCCGGCGTTCGCTTGACTTTGGGCATGTTCCCAACGTCGTCGCGCCGATTCTTTCAAGTCCTCCTCGCTTACGATGTTATAACGATCAAAGACGCTCCGCGTTTTGTGACCTGATTCCTTCATAGCGACCCGTTCCGGTACGCCAGCTCTAACCGCATCCCTAACCGCTGTGCGCCGGAAGTCATGTAATATCTTGCCGGTGAGTCCGGTTTCCTTCCGGGCCTTGTCCCATGCTTTGCGGAAGTCCTTGATAGGCTTCCCGTCGCGGTGAAAGACATAGGGACACAGCAGAGTAGGGGACTGCCCCGGAATTTCGGCAACCTTGCGTCGTTCCCATTGCCTTTGAATCGTATCCAGGAGTTCACCGTCAAGGGCTATCAACCGTCCCTCGTCGTTCTTAGTAGTACCCGCGTCAAGGCGAACCGTTCGCCCGCTCAAATCAACCTGATTCCATTTGAGGGATAGGATTTCTTGCTTCCGCCAGCCGGTATAGTACGCGAAGGTCACAACGGGCTTGAAATAATCGGGAAGGGCCTTTCTAAAGGCCACAAACTCACTATACTCAAAAAAGCCCTTTCTCACGTTATTCTCTTTCAGCATCGCAATATAGGGCTTGCGATGAATCTTTTCCGCTTGCAAGCCTAGGTTGAACATGCGCTTCAACGCTGCCAGTTCTCGGTTGATGGTTGCGTTCGCAGCCCCGGCTTCCAATCTCCGCGCGACGTACTTTTTGATAGCATCGGTCGTCACGTTGTGCGCCTTGGAGTCGCCAAAGAACTCCATCAACTCCGAGTCTATTTCCTTGCCGTCATGGTCGTGGCGCTTTACCATGCGCTCGGCCTTATCCAGACTCTTTTTCTGATTGATACGGTAGTCGTTTAGGAATTGCTCGGCGAGTTCCCGAATCGCGACTCGTTCGGCTTCCGGCCCAACGAAGCGACCTAAAGCGATTTCGCCAAGGCGTTTTTTTAATAGTTTCCGTGCATCGCTCTCTTTCTCTGATCCGCTGGGTTCTCGTATAGGCTTTCCGTTTC
>JBFJNS010000107.1:0-8470 GCA_041618055.1 Binatia bacterium | reverse complement strand
TCGCCGATGTTTTCATGGAGAAGCTGGTTGACAAGGTCAAAAAAATTCGTGTCGGCAACGGCTTGAAAGGGGATACCTTGATGGGGCCCTTGCATACCGCCGCACAGCGCCAAGAGGTGGAAGAGCAGGTGGAGGATGCCGTAAAGCGGGGGGGCAAAGTGCTTTATGGGGCGCAGCGCCCCAAGGGGGAGGAATACGACAAAGGCTTTTATCTCCAACCCACACTGGTGGCAGACGTTGATCCTGCTTCTCGGTTAGTGCAGGAGGAATGTTTTGGTCCGGCGCTGCCCATAATTCGGGTTAAGAACCTGGAGCATGCGATCGCTGAGGCAAACAATTCCATCTTCGGCCTTGGTTCTTCCATATGGACCCGCGACATCAACCGCGCCATGGCCGGTGCTGAGAGAATCGAAGCCGGTTACACGTGGATCAATTCAGCGCAGATCATTTATGACGAACTGCCTTTCGGTGGCGTGAAACAAAGCGGCCTGGGGAAAGAGCATGGCGAGGAGGCTATCGAACACTACACGGAGTCAAAATCCGTGGTCATTGCCACTGAGACGCAATCCGAGATCATCGGCGGCGAGTAGTGCCGGTTCGCAGTGGCAGATTTAAGTTCCATCAGGAGCCATCCGAAACTGGCAATTCTACCGTAGCGAGGAGACGTGAAAGTCGAACTGCCTGACATTTACAACGCGGCCACGACCTTTGTTGATGAAAATATCGCTCAGGGACGCGGCAGCCGGATAGCTATCTACCACCAGGACCAGAAGTTCACTTATCAGGATGTCTTCGAAAAGGTCAATCGAACCGGCAACGCCTTGCGAGAACTCGGAGTGGAGTTGGAGCAGCGGGTCTTGCTGGTTTTGCCCGACTCACCCGAATTCGCCTTCAGCTTTTTTGGCGCCATCAAAATCGGGGCGGTTCCCATTCCCACCAACCCTTGGATGAAGGCCAAAGACTATGAGTACCTGCTGCACGATAGTCGGGCCAGGGTCCTGATTACGCATGAATCGGTTTTCCCCGAAGTCGAAAAAGCCTGCGCTCAATCTCGTTTTCTAAAGCAAGTGATTATTGTGGGAAAAGCCACCGGCCGGACGCTTTCCTTCGAGCGGTTTATCGCCGCCGCTTCTGACAAACTTCAAGCCGAGGCGACAAGTAAGGACGACGTGGCTTTTTGGGCTTACACCTCCGGCAGTACCGGCACGCCAAAAGGCGCGGTACACCTGCAGCACGACATGATCACCATCACGGACCTTTTCACCAAACCCGTCTTGGGAATGGCAGAAGACGATGTCTGCTTCTCGGCTTCCAAACTGTTTTTCTCATACGGCTTGGGTAATTCCCTTTATTTTCCTTTCCGTTTCGGCGCATCGACCGTCCTCTGGCCGGAGCGGCCCGACCCGGAAAAGATCCTTCAGGTTATCGACAAGTATCACCCGACGTTTTTCTTTTCGGTGCCGACCCTCTATGCCCGGCTGCTGAGGATTGAAAAAAATTACGACCTAAGCTCTCTTAGGATTTGCCTGTCATCGGGAGAGCCTTTACCGCCGGCCCTTTTTCATCAATGGAAGGACCGGTTTGGCCTGGAGCTTTTGGATGTTGTGGGTTCAACCGAAGCCACGCATGATTTTCTCGCTAACCGGCCGGGGCGGGCCAAACCGGGAAGCAGCGGCGAAGTGACCCCTGCCTTCGAGGCGAAAATCGTCGACGACGAGGGCCGTGAGGTCCCTGTCGACGAAGTGGGTAATCTCATGGTCAAGGGTGACGCTAACGCGCCCTATTACTGGAACAAACACGAGCAGAGCAAACTAATAATGCAGGGGGAATGGTTAAAGACCGGTGACACCTACTACCGTGATGCTGAGGGGTATTACTGGTACTGCGGCCGATCGGACGATATGCTCAAAGTCGGTGGTATGTGGGTCTCGCCGATCGAGATTGAGAACACGCTCATGGAGCATTCGTCTGTCTTGGAGGCGGCCGTCGTCGGCCAGGACGATGCCGACGGGTTGGTGAAGCCCAAGGCCTATGTGATTTTAAAGAGCGAGTTTGCGCCCAGCGACGCATTGACGGTCGAGCTCCAAACCCACGTCAAAAACAAGCTCGCGCCGTACAAGTATCCCCGCTGGGTCGAGTTCGTCGACGATCTACCCAAGACCGTCACTGGAAAAATCCAACGATTCCGATTGCGCGCCGCAACCTAAACCGATCGGGTGACAATTCGACTCTAACTACACTAAACGAAGGAGACAGCATGGCAAGCATCAAAGAGCTCAAAGAAACGTTGGCGTATTCCTGCAACATATTGGCTCACGAGGGCCATTGGGACAATATTTTAGGCCATGTTTCCGTGCGCATGCCGGGAAAAGATCGAATTCTGATGAAGCCCCACAGCTTCGGCTTCGAGGAAATCCGGCCGCAGCATCTCATCGAGGTCGATTTGAATGGGAAGAAGGTCGTTGGGAAATACGAACGCCATTCGGAGGTTTTCATCCACACGGAAATTTATAAAGCGCGCCCCGACGTCAACTGCGTCGTGCACTCGCACCCCCCCTATGCGATTGCCCTGGGTTCCCTGCGCCAGCCGCTTCGCCCCATCAGTCACGAAGGGAACATCTTTTATGACGGCCTGCCCTTGTTCGATTATACGAGCGCCTTGATTAGAACACCCGAACTGGGTGTCGAAGTCGCCAAGACCCTTGGCAAATGCCGCGCCGTTCTCATGAAAAACCACGGCTCTACCGTAGTCGGTGAAAGCATCGAACTCGCGACACTTTACGCTGTGTTTTTGGAGAAGGCGGCGCGCATTCAATTGCTCGCCACGGCCTCCGGGGACCCTTCATGGACAAGCGATGAAGAATCGACGTTAAAGTATGAACAGATCTATACGCCGCACCGGCTGGGATCGATGTGGGATTACTTCGTCAGGCGCGCGAGGAAGTTCCGCAAATCGAGCTAAACTTCCGGACCATCCGATACTGACGCGATTACACCTGCGTTTTACTTACCGGCCGGCTTTTTGAAGAATCCCTCTTTTTCCAGCTCTTCAATAAAGCGCATATCCAGAAACTCGTCCACCTTCACGGACTTGGCGGCAGGGGTCTTTTCTGCAATATCCGCAAGTATGTTCTCCATCCCCTTGCGGCTGATATAGGGAGGATAAGGCAGATAGTCCTGAAACTGATTGTAGGTGTCTTCCTGAATATCCGTATCTTTTACCTTGAGTTGATTCTCAATCATCTTTAGAGCCGCGGCTTTGTTGTTTTTGAACATCTGAATTCCCTCAGCGTAGGAGCGAACAACGCGGCGAACTATATCCTCGTTTGCTTTGACGTAAGAACGGCTCGCGCCGACGGCGACCGAAACATACTCCGGTCCCTCCTTGGCCAAATTCACCAGTTCCTTGAACCCTGCTTTTCGGGCCCGGCTATTGGTCGGCGGCGAAACGATTCCGGCGTCGATTTGACCGGCAACCAACGCCGTAAAAATGTTAGGAACTTCCACCAGCGGCAGGATTTGATAATCGGTGGGTTTGAGGCCGCCTTGACCCAAAGCATGCAGTGCCGCCGTGTGGGTCGAAGAACCGACGCGCGTGATACCGATCTTCTTGCCCTTGAGATCGGCGACCGTGTTGATTTCCTGCTTCGCCATGAGGGAAAAGACCATCCGGTTCGTGCCGCCTAGAAGCAAGGCCAAGTTAGCGCCTTTAAGATTGGCTTGGGCTGCATTCGAGCCGTCCATAAAGGAAAAGTTAATCTCGCCGGCAAGAATGGCTTGTATGCCCCTTGAACTCGATGGAATATGGAGAAACTCGACGTCCAGGCCGTTTTTCTTAAATAATTTTTCCTGATGGGCCATGAACATGCCGCTTTGAGCTCCCGTCACGGCCGTCCAGTTGATACGCGTCTTCAATTGCGCCGACGCGGATGAAGCGTCCCATAGAATCAAGAGAAATAGCGAGAGCAAAAAACAAACCTGTTTCATCGACGACCCCTTTCGACCTCTTTTAAGTTCCATGCGTCATAGCAGAGACCTTTGACCTAGTCAATTCATTTACCAACGCCGGCTTCATTGGCAAGGGCCAGAAAGCGTGCTAGATAGGCCTCATGATTAATAAACTGCATCTGACGTTGGCTTGTGGTGATTACGAGATCATTCGTGCACTGAAAGAAGGCACCGTCAAGCCGGACGGGATTGAACTCACGGTCCTCACGGATATGACTTCAGATGTCCGTCATTGGCGCATGCTCCGCAACCGCGAGTTTGATGTCGCGGAGCTGTCGATGTCGAATTACCTCACCGCAAAAAGTGCCGGGTTGCCCTTCGCGGCCATACCGGTCTTTCTCCACCGCCGCTTCCGCCACAGCTTCATTTTCGTAAATACGAGTAAAGGCATTGTCGAACCGAATGATCTGATCGGCAAGAAGATTGGCTTGCGCAACTATTCCGCCACGACCAACCTCTGGGTCCGGGGTATTCTCGAGCACGAGTATGAGGTGCCACACCGTACAATCCAGTGGTTCACGCAAGACGAGGAGGAAGTAGAGTTCACGCCGCCCGCGGATCTATCGATGGTTCGACTTCCAGGGGGTCGAAGTGTCGAGAAAATGCTTCTCGCGGGGGAACTTGACGCCGTGATACACCCAGAAACCATGCAAGCTCTGTTAGATAAGGACCGGCGGGTCACTCGGCTTTTCAACAACTACAAGGAACTGGAAGTCCGTTACTATGAGCGCACGGGTATTTTCCCGATTATGCACACGACCGCGATTCGGCAGGAGATCGTCGACAAACATCCCTGGGTTCCCAGTAACTTGCTGCAGGCTTTTGAGCAAGCCAAGCAAATCGGCTACAAGAGAATGCAGAATCCAAGAATCGTCCCGCTAGCCTGGTTCCTCCATAGCTTAGAAGAGCAACAGGATTTGCTTGGCCCCGATCCGTGGATCTATGGGCTGGGCGAGCACAATGGAAAGAACATCGAGACGCTCATGCAGTACTCCTTCGAGCAGGGGCTCATCGCTCGACCAATGCCCATGGATCATTTGTTTGTCCCCACGGAGCTGAAATAACGATGGAAACTGCCGTTGTTGCAGGCGTCGGGCCTGGCTTGGGAGCGGCATTGGCGCGTGCCTTTGCGTTTCATGGTTACGCAGTGGCCCTGATTTCGCGCCGTGCCGAGTCCTGTGAGCCCGTCGCTGATCAGATTAGAGGTCAGGGGGGGAAGGCATTGGTGGCCTGCGCGGATCTCGCTGAGCCCCGAGATGTATTGGCGGCAGTCGAAAAGACGAGATCGGTGTTCGGCTCAATCACGGCTCTGGCTTATAATGCAAGTGGTTACGGCTCCGCACCATTTCTGCAACTCGACCCTGAGATGATTCGACAGTCGTTTCAGGCCGGGGTGATGGGTGCCGTTTATATGGCACAGGCGGCTATTCCGGACATGCTAGCGGCCGGTCATGGATTCATATCATTTACCGGTGCAACAGCCGCCCTGCGCGGGCGGGCAGGCTTTGCGCCCCTTGCCATCGCCAAGGCTTCGCTGCGCATGCTAGCCCAGTCTCTGGCGCGCGAGTTTCACCCCAAGGGAATTCACGTTGTTCACGTTATCGTCGACGGTCAAATCGATACTCCGAAGATTCGCGCCCGGCAACCGGATCGGGCATCTGACACGCTTATCTCGCCGGAGGCTATTGCTGGAACCATCATCTCAATCCTCAAACAGCCTCGCGTGGCTTGGACGCACGAAATCGATATCCGGCCCAATGTGGAGACCTTCTAGGTCTCAACAGCTCTATTTATTCTCCTGTGATTGATCTTCACCCGCGCTTGGCGTAGATTCACCAAGTTGCCACTAACCCGGCCACATCCCCCAGTTGGCGCTCTGAGTCAGTTGCCGCGAAACGGACGGCTGCAAATAGCCGAACAGAATGGAGGAAAGGGAGATGTTTGGAAAAGGCGTCTATCAGGAAGAAGAAGCTCTGCTGCGTGAAATCATTCGCTCCATTGATAAAAGGATCGACTTTTCCGCACGTGAAGGCCAAGGCTCCAATTTCAGCCTGAACCTTAGCCTGCGTGGTCACGAGACGGTCGTCTCCCTTGATATCGAGGATCTAAAGATCGCCAAGCAAAACATGATGAAGCGTAATCAGATACGACAAAAAATCAAAGCGCGATGCGACCATATGGATAAATCACGCTATGGTGCGGATGTCTTGGGACTCAAGTCGGAAAAGCTACTGCGTGCCGCACCCAAACCAGAACCACGACAGCAGCGCGGCTTTGGTCGTTCTCCAAGGAAGTGAGCAAGGGCGCCCGCCCGTAACCCTGGAAAATCCACCATTGGCAGCCTCTCTCTTCGCTCCGTAGCGGCCTTTAATGACCCAGGAGGCTCTATGTTCAAGGCGGAAATGATTCGTCGTTTGCTAGCTGAACAAGGACAACTGATCATGCCTGGAGTCTATGATGCGTTGAGTGCCAAAATAGCCTCGCGTGTTGGCTTCGAGGTGATATTTATCACGGGTTATAGCGTTTCGGCGACCCTGCTGGGCGAGCCTGACTTTGGACTTCTCACGCAAACGGAAATGTTAGGCGCAGCGCAGCGGATTTGTGCTGTGACTGACACTCCCGTAATTGTGGACGCAGACACCGGCTACGGGAATGCTGTTAACGTCGTCAGGACAGTTCAGGAACTCATACGAGTCGGCGCCGCGGGGATGTTCTTAGAAGATCAGGTATGGCCGAAGCGCTGTGGACATATGAAAGGCAAGCAAGTTATTGCTCTGGACGAACAGTTGAAAAAACTACGTGCGGCCACGGAAGCAAGGGGTAAGGGCGATCTCTATCTCGTCGCTCGCACCGACGCAAGGCAGGCCCTCGGATTGAGCGAAGCTATCACGCGCGGCATCGCCTTCAAAGAGGCAGGGGCAGATGCAGTTTTTGTTGAGGCACCGGAAAGCAAGGAAGAGATGCAAGAAATTGCACGCCAGGTGCCGGCTCCTCTGGTCGCAAACATGATTGAGCGTGGAGTGACGCCGTTAATGGCTCCGCAGGAACTTAGAGATCTTGGCTTTCAACTCGTCGTATGGCCGTTGGCCCCGATCTACGCCGTTGCCCAGTCCTTGAGCAATACTTATTCCACTCTGCGCCGAGACGGAACGACCGCGGCAATCCTTGAGGAACTCATGCCATTCGATGCTTTCAATGCCATTGTTGGCCTGCAGGAAAAGTACGATCTCGACAGCAAATATCGAGGCTAGTCACCCTTCTTCCGACACCTACCCATTCCCCGACTGCCTGGATCGGCCCATCGATGCTCCCCCTTATCGCGCTCAGCATCGGGTAATCTCACGACACTTCGATGCCTCACAACCTCATAGGCATCAACACGTACAGGAACCCTTCGACTCCTCCTTTTCGAACCAGGCTCGGACTGACTTCGTCCTTCAGTTCGAACTCTACTTCTCCGTCAGCCCCTAAAACATTAAGCACATCAATTAGATAACGGGCGTTAAAACCTATAGCGATAGGTTTTCCCTTGTAATCCATTTCTATTTCCTCGACGGCTTCCCCGAGGTCTGGATTATTGGCCGAGATGGCCAATTTCCCGTCCTTAAAGTCGAGCTTTATTCCCCTGTACCTTTCGCTAGATAAAATGGAGACTCGACGCAGGGCCTGCAGCAGTTCCTCATGTTCGAGTTTGGCGATATTGGGATTCCCTTTCGGTATCACTTTCGTATAGTCGGGGAATTCACCGTCGATGAGCCGCATGAAGAGCTCTACATTGTCTTTTGCTATAAATCCCATATTCTCCCGAAAGCCAATCGATACCACCCCATCCGCCCCGCTCTCCAGGAGTTTCTTCAACTCCGCCAGCCCTTTGCGCGGTAGTATGGCGCCTTTCGCTAAACCAAAGGAGCCAATTGACTTCTCCTCAAAAGCCAGGCGATGCCCATCGGTCGCGACCATCCTTACTTTGCCCCCTTTTTCCTCTTCAACAAATACGCCGTTTAGGCTGTAGCGCGTTTCATCCGTCGACACGGCAAAGAGGGTCCTCTCTATCATTTCTCGCACCGTTGATGCCGGCGTCGTTGAAAGATCCTTGCTGCTGAACTCGGGAAACTTCGGAAACTCCCGGGCGTCCATTCCCACAATCTTGAACACCGATCGACCGCTACGCAACTCCACCCAATCGTTCTCAAGTCTCTTTAGATGGACTTCTTCCGTTGGAAGTTCGCGCATGATCTCATAGAGTTTTTTTGCGCTCAAAGTGATGTTTCCTTCCTTAACAACCTCTCCGTCGAGCCTACCCCTAACGCCCACTTCCAAATCAGTCGCAGTAATTTGGATATGACCCGCTCGTGATTCAATGAGCACATTAGCAAGAATGGGCATTGTATTTCTGCGCTCGACGATACTCTGAGCCCAATAAAGCGTTGCGAGAAGATCTCCCCGCTTAGCTTTAACTTCC
>JBFJNS010000106.1:0-8507 GCA_041618055.1 Binatia bacterium | reverse complement strand
GCAGACGTTCATTGAAATCGTGAAAGGAGGAGCCTTCTCATGACGACCGCTGCTCAAAAAAAGAAGGGGAGGGCTTTGAACTCTTCTTACGAAGCCGGCGCTGTGCTCAAGGAGTACTGGGAGGGGGCCGCCCGGCACCGCGCGGAGGGCCGCCCCGTGGCCTGGGTGTCGGGCAACGTGCCCATCGAGATCTTTTGGGCGCTGGGGATTTATCCCGTCTATCCGGAAAACTACTCGGCCGTCTGCGCCTCCATCCAGCGGGCGCAGGAATTCTGCGAAACGGCGGAGGAGAAGGGCTATTCGATCGACTTGTGCTCCTACAGCCGCGTCAATCTGGGAATCGTGCTCGGCAAGGGGATTGAAGATCCCGATCTTCCATACGGAGGGATTCCCCGCCCTGACATGCTCGTTACTACCCGAATCCCCTGCTTGCCCCAGGTAAAGTGGTGGGAGGTGGTGCGCGAGCACTTCGATATTCCCATGTTCGTTGTGGACGCAACCATGGTCGAGCTGCCGGTTAGCGACTTGCAGCGCCAGCACTACCTGGGGCAGATTCGCGAGCTGATTCCGTTTTTGGAACAAAAGCTGGGTGTGCGCTATCACGAGGACACCTTCCTGGAAACCCTGAAACTTTCCGACCGCGCGGCGGAGCTCTGGCTTGAGCTCATGGATATCCGCGCCGCCGTGCCCAGCCCGGTGGGCAGCCGGGAGATGTGCGGCAACGTTTTTCCGCTTGTGGCGATGTTGGGAAACCCCAAAACCATAGAGTTTTTCACCCACCTTCGCGACGAAGCAAACGAGTGTGTCCAGGCAGGCAGAGGAGCCGTGGAAAACGAGCGCATTCGGCTCGGCTGGGATAACATTCCCATGTGGTACAATCTCAAATTCTTTAGCGATGTGGAGGATCGAAACGCGATTTTCACCTACGAGACTTACCTGCGCTATGTTTGGGGAGGCCGCATGGATCTGAGCGATCCCTGGAGGGCATTTGCCGACAAGCACCTGGATGTCTGGCTCAACTACAGCATCAACCAGCGGATCAAGACCCTACTCAGCGATGCGGTCAAGTTCAAACTGGACGGCTTCGTCTTCCATCAGAACCGCAGTTGCAAACGCTTCTCTATGGGCCAACGCGATCTGGCCCAGGTCATGCACGAAAAGATCGGCGTCCCGAGCCTTTTTATTGAGTCCGACATGGCGGACCCGCGCGCTTACGCAGAAGCCCCAACGAGGATCAAAATGGATACCTTCCTGGAAATGCTCGAGGGGAAAAAGCACTGATGCTTTATGCGGGAATCGACGCAGGATCCAACACCATCAAGACCGTAATCTTGGGCGACGACGGCATCGTTGCCTATCACGTCATCAAGACGGGAATGGGTGGCGATGAGCAGGCCTATCTATGCCTGGACGAGGCCTGCGCCCAGGTGCGCATCAGCCGCGCGGATATCGCATGCATCTACGGCACGGGCTACGGCAGAGAGTATTTGAGCTTTCCGCAGGGGCGAAGGAGCGAGATCATATGCCATGGGGCCGGCGTGCACTGGCTTTTCCCCGACGTGCGCACCATCATTGACATCGGCGGCCAGGACAGCAAGGGGATTCGCCTCAATGACTTTGGAGAAGTGGAAAATTTTAACATGAATGATAAGTGCGCGGCAGGGACCGGGCGATTTCTCGAGACCATGGCGAATGCCCTTCAGATCCCGCTCGACGAGCTAGGCTACTGCGCCCTGCGCGCGCCCGCCGCCGTTCGAGTAAGCAGCACCTGCACGGTTTTTGCGGAGAGCGAGGTGGTCTCTCACATCGCCAGGGGAAAGAAGAAAGACGAGATCCTCCTGGGGGTTTGCCAATCCATCGTTGACCGAATCTCCGCCATGGTTAAGAGCGTCGGGGTCAAGGCCCCCGTCGCCATGACCGGAGGCGTGGCCAAGAACCCGGCAGTTGTCAAACTAATGGGCGAGCGTCTCGGAGTGCCGGTGTTCCTCCCTCCCGAGCCCCAGATCACTGGCGCTTTGGGAGCGGCCCTTATCGCCCGCCACGACACCCAGGAGCGGCAGGAGCCGCAGCCGGTGTTGAGGAGGGGGTAGAAATCGTCATTCGAAGAACTTCCTTCCTGGCTCGTTCTGGAAGAGTTCCTTGAAGAGCCTGGGGCAACTCGTTCGATAAAGCTCACGACAGGCCTTTCGTCGCGAAGACAATAGGCCGCTACCTCTAAGCGAACAACCTTGGCCGGTGCACAAAGTAACCTCAAAGCCAGTGTGACGGCTTGCCGACTCGCAACAAGAAATGTGTCATTGTGCGGTTGGGTGTCTTCGTAACTCCAGGCTCACCCCAGGCTCAGCTTTTACTGTGCCTGCAACTCCGGAATCCGGGTTAAAGTACCCGCCAGGAGATTCTTGCTGGCCGCGCCTGCGCGGGTGTAGGAGCGCAAAAGCTACGGCTTGCCTGCGTACGGCCACGCACAGGCAAACTAGAGTCGGACTCGCGCAACGTCCCTCAGCTAGAAAACCCCTTTCCAGTTTTCAAAATCGACACAGGAATGCACAGAAATTAGAGTTCCAAGGTTGTGTCTCAGCCTCAAGGCCAGTATAGATATTTCCAGCGGTCTAAAGTAATGAGGTTTTAGCTACTCGGGAATAGGAGGTTCACATGGACGCTTCGAGGGTAATTAAGTTTACTCGTTCAATGGTCATGACACTGGCCGGTTCGTGGCTCCTTGTCGGCATGAGCACGGGGGCAGCGGCTCAGGAATTTACCACTTCGATGGCCGCTGCTCCTCCGGGTTTTTTCGGTGCCGTTGTCTACGTGGCGAGCGAGCGGGGATTCTTCAAAGATCAGGGCATTAAGATCGACTATTTCCAGTTTCCCGGCGGAGCGCAAGCGCGTGACGCGCTCATCGCGGGCAACGTAGAATTCACGGACATGGTTTCGTCTCACGTGGCAGCCGCTCGTTTGCGCGGGCGCCCGTTGAAAATCATCGGCTCCCTCTTCAACCGGGAATTCTGGACGCTCATCGTACGCAAAGGCTTGCAACAACGCGTCAAAACAGTTGCCGACCTGAAAGGACTGACGCTCGGGGCGACCACAGCAGGCTCGGGCTCTCATGTGCATCTGTCACGATTGGTCAAGCAGGCCGGACTCGACCCGGCTAAGGATGTCAGCATCGTATTCGTGGGCGGCCTCTCCACGATGTACCCCGCGCTCCGCGCGGAGAAGATTGACGCGATGATGGGATGGCAACCGGCACCTGTGATGGCTGCTAAAGACCAGGCGGGATATGTGCTAGCCGACTTCACCAATCCTGAGCAGCACGCTCAAATCATGGGATCGCCGGAGTCTCTTGCCTATGTGTTTGCAACGCGCGAGGAGATCATTGCCAAGAAGCCGGAGCTGGTCAAGCGAATGATCGAGGCACTGAACCGGGCGGCAGCCTGGATCCATTCGAGCCCGTTGGATCAGGTTGTTGCCAGCCTCAAGCCCTATTTCGCGAAGATGGACTCAGATGTGGTCAGCGAGGCACTGCGGCAGAGTCTGGGGAGTATTCCCAAGAACCTAAGCGTGGGCGCCCAGGCGTATACGGCGGCGATGGAGCCCCTCGTGCAAGCTGGAAATCTCGAGCGCTTGGTTCCGTTCGAGGAAGCCGTGGAGCCCCGGTTTGCGGGCAGACGCTAGAAAAAGGCGTGCCACCGCTCCAGTTTTTCTTCTGCAATCCAGCGCTTCCGGAAGCTCGGAAACGATCGGGGGAAGAGCTTGCTGACGATCGCGGCACTTGACGTTATGTTTGAAGGGCCGAACGGTCGTGTGGAGGCTGTTCGTGACCTCACCTGTGAAATTGCACCCGAAAAGATCAATGTCATCATCGGGCCGAGCGGCTGTGGAAAAAGCACCCTTCTAAATGCCATTGCAGGGCTGCTGCCTGAAACGGCGCGCGTATCCGGGCAGCTTGAACTCTCGGCTGGCATCCGACTGGGATACGTCTTCCAACGTGACGCGCTCGTGCCGTGGCGCACCGTCGTCGGTAACGCCGAGACCGGCTTGGAGATTGCTCGCATGCCGAAGCCGGAGCGCCGCTCCCGCGCCATGGACTGGATTCATCGCATGGGACTTGGCGGGTTCGAAAATTATTATCCCCATCAGCTCTCCGGCGGCATGCGGCAGCGAGTCGCGTTGATCCGCACGCTTGTATGCGAACCCGATTTGATTCTGATGGACGAGCCGTTCGGCGCGCTCGACGCACAGACTCGGTTGCTCATCCAGAACGAACTGGTGCGCATCTGGCGCGAGACCCGCAAAACGATTCTCCTAGTCACGCACGATCTGGCCGAAGCCGTTCTCCTGGCCCACCGCCTTTTCGTGATGACTCGTCAACCCAGCCGGATAAGACAGGCTTACGAAATCGAGCTTCCCGAGCCCCGTGACGCGTACGAAACAAGGATCACCGATGAATTCGATCGGATCTTTAAGGAAATTTGGCAAGTGCTGCGTGCCGAGGTAACAGAGATCCATCTGTTAAAACGAGGACAAAAGGCGCCATGAAGATCGCATACGCGCGGGCCCTGTTTGTTGTCGGCCTGCTGTTTTTGTGGGAGTTGTCGACCGGGGGTGTTGTCGCGAACTTAACCCTGATTGATCCGTTCTATGTGAGCAGCCCTAGCCGGATCTGGTGGGACGTCCAAGCCGGGTTTCAGGAGTTGCTCTTCTATCACACCCTGATCACGTTAAGTGAAGCTCTCGCCGGCCTTTTGCTCGGCATCGTTTCGGGGCTGGCCGTGGGGCTCATGTTTGCATTGTCCAAGCCTCTCGCAGAGTTCGGCGAGCCGCTCATGCGAGGCCTCAACGCCCTACCGCGGCCAGCACTCGCCCCGTTGATGCTTCTCTGGTTTGGCTTGGGATTCACCGGCAAAGTGGTCATGGCCTGGTCTCTGGTCTTCTTCATAGTCTTCTACAACACATACACGGGCGCCACCTCCATCGATCAGGACATTCTCAACACAGCGAGAGTTTTTCGCGCCAGCCGTCTGCAAATCATGCGGATGTTCATCCTTCCAGGGGTGATCCTGTGGATCTTCGCAGCACTGAGAGTCAGCGTGTCCTTTGCCTTGGTCGGCGCCATCATCGGGGAATTTGTTGGCGCTCGGGCAGGGCTCGGCTACGAACTGGTGCGCGCTCAAGGAATGCTTGAGACGGACCGTGTCTTCACAACGCTGATTATCATAGGGGTGCTGGCGGGTGCCGTGATTGAGTTGACAAGAAAAATCGAGGATCGGGTGCTCAAATGGCGTCCGGCAGTGACAATCTAGTGGTTATGATTAGCATTCCCTTACTGCGACCTATATTTGGCCATCACCTTTATTATCCACTCAGCCTGTGGTTGGGGCGATTTTCTTGGCGTCTGCAACCGCACGTTGACGAGCGACTGGCTCAGGAGGCTTTTGCGTCTCGGGTGCTAACATGAACCTCGTCCTTCGGCCTTCGTTGAAACCCTATCCGGAAATCGCTCTTCCCGAGGTTTTGGCCTCGAGCGCCGCGCGCTTTCGAGCGAAGATCGCAGCCGTTCAAGGCTCCAGAACAGCGCCGTTTGAGGAACTCAACGCGCACAGCACAGAAATCGCATTGCGCCTGGCGCAGCTCGACGTGCAACCCGGCCAGCGCGTCGCTCTCATGGGTCAGAACAGTATCGAATACATCACAGCCTACTTTGGGATCCTGAAAGCCGGCGCTGTGGTAGTCCCCTTCAGCCCGGCGTATTCAGCCCGTGAGATCCGCAGCCAGCTCAGGGACTGCGAGCCTTCGGCCGCCATCGTCGATGTTGATCTCATGGAGGCATTTGTAACGGGAGGCGGTGACGCTATCCCTGAAAAGAACCGGGTCCGCATGGGGAACTCTTCGGGAAGCGCCGGTCCTTTTTTTGGGATTACCGAAACCTTTTCAGGGAAAGCCTCACCGCTTCCGTCAGTTGATCCAGACGACCTTGCGGTGATCGCCTACTCCAGCGGCACCACGGGTGTTCCCAAGGGAGTCATGTTAAGCCACCGAAATTTGATCTCTAATCTGATTCAGTTCCAGCACCAGGACCCGGTGCCCATCACAGACACGGATATTTTCCTCAATCACCTGCCGTTTTTTCACATTTACGGAATGAACGTTCTCATGGCGGAAGCGATATCCGTGGGCGCCACCCAGGTAATCATGAGCCGCTTCGACCCCGAGGAACTGGTCAGCTTGATCGCCCGCCACCGGGCTACGCTTCTGTTCACCGTTCCGCCTGTGGTCCTGACCCTAACTCACCTGCCGCAGCTCGGGGACCGGGATCTTTCTTCGCTACGTTACGTGAACACTGGCGCCGCCCCGCTGCCTCCGGAAGTGGCGCGCGAATTTCGTAGCTTGACGGGAGTACCGATCAAGCAGGGATACGGGCTCACTGAAACATCTCCGACTACGAATGCGGATTTCTACGCGCACCCCGAATTGGAATCGGTCGGCCCTCCGGTGGCTGACACGGAAGAACAAGTCGTGGATCCTGAGAATCCAGATAACGTTTTAAAGCCCGGCGAAGAGGGCGAGCTTTGGATTCGGGGCCCGCAGATCATGCAAGGTTACTGGCGGGATCCGGCATTGACAAGCCAGGTGCTCACCGACGGCTGGTTTCATACCGGGGACTTGGCGCGCATGGACGAGCGCGGCTACGTGTTCATCGTCGGGCGAACCAAGGAGATGATCAAGTACAAGGGCTACACCGTGGCGCCCAACGAACTCGAAGCGCTCTTGCTGGAGCACCCAGAGGTCAAAGATTGCGCTGTCGCCGGCGTCGCGGACCGGGAAGCGGGGGAAATCCCGAAAGCCTTCGTGGTACTGAAGTCCGCCGCCGCTGCCAATGGCGATGCTCTCATGGACTTTCTGCGCGACAAGGTGGCGGGCTACAAGCGCGTGCGCCAGGTCGAATTCGTCGATGCCATCCCCCGCAGCCCTTCAGGTAAAATCCTCCGTCGGCTCCTGTTGGAAAGGAGTCGGACGTAAGCAAAGCTTGAAAAACTCACGATCATATTTTTCTCTCTAAGCTAAACCTCATTTTTCTTCACGTCAGCCAAACCCAGTCGCAACGGCTTTGTGTCCGCGCAGAGATCAATAATGGGTGCCTGACCCGTCATTTGTTACGACAGCAATAGCGGCACAACCCGATCAAGAAGCAGATAGTGTCGCTATGGCAAGGTTGTCTAGAAGCAAAGCCCTCGATTTTGAATAGCACTCGGGGATTTGATTCTATATTTTTGGCTTCTTGCCAAATTCTTGAGTCGTAGGCGTCTGATCCTCACTGCACCAGGATTTGCAGAATTTGCTTGACAGAATTTCCAGCTTTGCTACATTTACGGCGTCTCCGCCCCTAAAATGATCCTAACTTATTTTTGACTTTTCTGGGCAATGGGGTGAGAAGCTGGTGGTACCGCAAGACGCTCTTGTGAAGCCTCCAAGAGAGGGCAAGACCCTCCTGGAGGCTTTTTTTCTTATGACGCAATATAGCCTGCCTCTTGGGGATTTTCATCGGACCGCAGAGGAATTTTCCGGAGGCAAAGGGGAGATCGCCGCACGTAGAGTTCTCTTCCAAGCCGCTGTGGCGCAAAGCTCTCGCCCTTAGGCGCCAAGCCGCGTGATAATCTCCCATCTCGGTGCGCTTTTGTTAACCCAACGACATCATAACCCCAAACCTCTCGGAGAAAAATACAGGCGCAACGATACAAGCCTTTGATTTGCCAAAGATGTCCTCGATGGCAACGAACAAGATCCATCTTAGAGAATGCAATAATCCGTTTTGTTGGTCCAGAGAAGCGGGAAGTGGCTTCTAACGCAACTCACAGGGGGGAAGTATGAAAACGGTTGCCATAGCCAATCAAAAAGGCGGGTGTGGGAAGACGACGACGGCCATCAATTTGAGCGCCGCCTTAGGGGCCAGCGGGAGAGGGGTCCTCCTGATCGACTTGGACCCCCAGGCTCATGCAACCTTTGGATTGCGGGGCAAGATTCCGGCGACCGACAAGTCCGTCTATTACGTCTTGACGGACAATCCCGAAAGGAAGCGCTCGCTCGACAGCTGCATCGCCAGTGTATCCCCGAATTTTGACGTCGTGCCGTCGAATATCCAGTTGAGTACTCTGGAGCCGGAACTAAAAGATCGAGAAGATGCGGTCTCCGGGCTCTACAGAGTATTGTCCGCTTGCCCATTCACGTACGAATACATCATCATCGATTGTCCGCCGAGCCTCGGCTTTCTCACCTTCAATGCGCTGCGGGCCGTCGACCAGGTCATCGTCCCCATCGATATGAGCGCCTTTACCCTGATGGGCGTCGGAAAACTCCTGGGCATGATCGAGCTCATCCAGATGAAGTTTGGACACGCCCCTCGCGTGAAAGCCCTCGCGACCCTTTTCGACAAACGGACCAACTATTCGCATTCCGTGCTGGATGAAATCAGGTGCTTCTTTGGAGACCAGATGCTCCAGACCGTCATC
>JBFJNS010000105.1:0-8507 GCA_041618055.1 Binatia bacterium | reverse complement strand
TCGGTCCAGCCCTTGATGACTCCTTTGACGGGAAATGTCGCCGGCTCATTGCGCTTGTAAGAACTATCGAATTCCGTTCCATCGATGAGCGTACCCCGGTAGTTGCATACCACCGTGTCTTTTTCGGTTGGCTTCTTCCCTTCGCCGGCTTTAAGGATCTTGTATTGTAATCCGCTCGGCAGCGCCACCACGCCTTCCTTCGTCTTGTTTTCAGCGAGGAAAGCCTCCCCTTCTTTATTGTTCTCCTCTGCTGCCGCCTTTATGGCCTGGAGCTGCTTTTCTTTCAGGTCCTCTCGATACGCCTTCATGGCGTCGCCGAGTTCCTCTTCGCTCAAGAGAGGCTTTTCCCCGGCGAGCGCGTCCTTCAAACCTTTCACCAAGGCATCGAGGTCGAGCTCGATTCCTAGGCGCTTGAAATTCCTTCCCGCGTCAGTCCCGATACTGTAGCTCACCTTCTCCTTCTGGCTCTTTAACTCCTGCTTCTCAGCGGCGTTCGCCTGAGGAGCCAAAAGCGCCATTGCCAAGATTATTATCCATTTCCGTCTCATCGTCCCTCCTTACTTTAATATGAGACATGTTCGTATTCTCTGCAACCTCCAGTCCCTGAGCGAACCTTGATTTAAGAAAAAAAGGGACCGATTCATCTCTTTCCGCCAAACAATGTCTTTCGAATTCACCGACTAGTTGAGAGATGGGCGCGGGAACCGGAACCGACGCTGGAATGGCTTATGCTAATGGGAAGCGTTGCTGAGTCCGGATTCAATAATCGTGCTTAACCCGCCTTTCGTGTGTGGTGGGATCACTGCCATCGTGACTATTGCAGGATACAAAAATCCCACTAACGGGCACCTCGTACGTGATCAGAGCGCCAGGACGTACCGCGCCATCACGGGCGCCAAGCCCTACCGTTTTCACGGAAAATTATCGCGCCGTTCGGACGAGTCGAAACCCAAGGCCTACGTCGAAGCGGTGGTCCGGCTCGTCCCAGTTCCGATCCGCGGCGCGACAGTAACGCGCAAGGCTGCGCCAGCTCCCGCCGCGGTATACTCGGCTGAATCCGATCGCAGGTCCGAGCGGATCGACCGCAGGACTGCTGCGATAGTGCTTTTCGCTGTACCAGTCGCCTACCCACTCATAAACATTGCCGAGCATATCGTACAATCCAAATCCGTTAGGCTTTTTGCGCCCCACGGGGTGCGTACCGCACCGTTTAGCCGCCTGCTGCCGTCCTTCCCAAGTTGAACAGTCGTAGCCCCCCTCATAGGTGACTCCACTATTCCCGGCGTACCAGGCAATCGCATCGAGCTCCGGCACAAAATTGTCTCCCTTAACCGTGTACCCTGGCGTGTACAGGGGAGTTTGCGTCCCCGCCCTGGCTGCGTACTCCCACTCGGCCTCCGTAGGCAGCCGGTAGCCGCGGCATCCCAATCCTCTGAACCGCGCCGTCTCGCAAATCATATCTTCGTTCGCGCCAGGCCTTCGCTGGCAGCCTTTCAATTCGTAGCACGATTCCAATTTCTCCATGCGCGAAAGCGCGTTGGCATATGAAACGGCTTCCCACCAGTTCACTTGTTCAACCGGACAATCCTTCGAGCAGCCCCGGAACCACGAGGGATTGTTCCCCATCACCGCTTCCCACTGCCCCTGAGTCACTTCGTACCGTCCCATGTAGAAGAACCGTGTGAGGCGCACGCTGTGAACCTCGCCCTCATCTTTATCCCTGCCAATCTCACTTTTTGGCGATCCCATCTGAAAGGTGCCGCCCGGGATTAATACAAACTCCATCCCTATTCGATTCCGGTGAGCGCGCTCCTGGGCGAACACTGCCAGCGCGTAAAACTTTTCAGTTTGGGGCAAAGGGAGAGAGGAGAGCAAGATAAACGCCATGAACGTCCATTGAAAACCCTTGCATCCTTTTCCTCGTGTCAACATTGCCTCCCACTTAAATCACAAAGTTCCCTGCTCGCACAAGCAGACAATTATAGATCTCAGACCGATTCGGTTATTGAACCGATACCACTAACCTCTTATTTGGCTGCATCAATGAACCACAGTTCGCCCTGAGCTGCGTCGAAGGGTGAACGGCGAGTTTTTCATCACCCTGTTAGCTTATTTGACAAAGCGCAAGGGTTTCGAATAGCCTCGCGCCCAGATGGCAAGTGCGCGCAAAAAAGTAATGACGATCGCCCAAAAATCATTTGGCACATCGGATGTGCAACGCGGAGGCACAATATGAACGTAAGCACAAGAATGGCCGAGTTTGTCCTGGCGACCGAATTGCAACGACTGCCGCCTGCAGCGGTCCAGATGGCAAAGATCGCAGTGCTGGATTGTCTGGGGGTCGCCCTCGCCGGCAGCAAGGAAACAACTGCCGAACTCTGCTCGCAGATCGCGCACCAAGAAGGCGCCCAAGAGGAGGCCACGGTTATCGGACAACGCTTTAAGTCCTCAGCGCTGCAGGCAGCTTTCGCCAATGGAACCGCAGCTCATGCGCTGGACTTCGACCACAGCTTCACCTTGATGGGCCAGCCCACGGCGCCGATCATCCCGGCGCTGTTCTCCTTGGGAGAATCCCTGGGAGTTAGCGGCGCTCAACTAATCGAAGCCTATGTGGCCGGCTTCGAAGTTACCGCCAAACTCGTCTTTGCACTGCGGGAATCGCACCAGGACGGGTGGCACGCACCCGGGACCCTGGGTTCTTTCGGCGCGGCTATCGGTTGTGCGAAGCTACTGAAGCTTGACGCATCCCGGGTCGGCATGGCGCTCGGAATCACCGCCTCCATGGCCAGCGGAATCGTGGCAAATTTCGGTACCATGACCAAGCCGCTGCACGTCGGGTTGGGGGCAAGGAACGGCATTCTGGCAGCCAAGCTCGCCCAATCTGGCTTCACGGCCAATGCGCTCGCCATGGAAGCGGAAAACGGCTTCTCCAAAGTGTTTTACCAGCAGGCGATCAGCGCCGACAGCGTGATTCGTGAGCTCGGAGAGTCCTACGCCCTGGTTAGCGAGGGAATCAGAATAAAACCCTATCCATGCGGCGGGTTGACGCATCAGGCCATTGACGCAGCGCTCGAGTTCAGGGCAAAGCATGGCATCACAGCGGAGATGATCGAGTCCATCGCTGTGGGGGTTACGCAGCACACCTATGGCCGAATTGCGTTTCGGATCCCCCAAACCGGAATTCAGGGAAAGTTTTGCATGGGCTATGTTTTGGCGCGGGCGATCATCGACGGAAAAGTCTCGCTGGAGGCATTCACGGACGCAGCCGTGCGCGATCAGAATGTTTTAAGACTTGCGGAAAAAATCGAAATGAGCGTGGACAATACACTCAAGGCAAGCGATGCCGGAAGCCGTCCCTGCCGCGTAACCGTGCGCTTGAAAAGCGGCCAAACGCTGGCGCGCGAAGTGCAGCACGCCAAGGGGGGCCCGGAAGTCCCTATGACTCAGGATGAGTTAAGAGCGAAATTCACCGAGTGCGCGCGCCAGGCCATCGACGAAAGCGCGGCCGAGAGGCTAAGGGAACATGTCGAGCGGCTGGAGACGCTCGATGACATCCGGCCTCTCTGCCAGCTGCTTGCGGGATAACAAAGCACAGGGCATTAACCTGCGCAACGTTATCGGCGCCGCCGCACGCCTTATAGATCGAGCCGCGACTAGATGCCCACCAAATCGAGCCGTGTGTGCCTACAGAAAACCTGCTTGCATCAAAAATCGCGGCAGCCAAGTCACAGGCATCGAGTCTCGGACACAGCGAAACCCTTTAACTTCGTTCTTCCACTCCGGGAGGTAGCGGTGAGAGCAATCGCAAAAGCCGCCCGGGCCACAAAGAGCCTTAAAAGTCTGCTCGCCTATTTTTACGTCTGTCGAAGTCCATTCCCAGACATGGCCGAGCGTCTTGAGCCTGTCCCCCTCACAAGACGACATCCATTCGTCCACCGTGGGCAACCGCCTCCCCGCCCAGCGGCAATACGATACCGCATCATGCCAAGTCACCAAGACAACAGGCTCCTTCTCTGTGCCCGCGGGATAGCGGCCATTAATCCAGTAATCGGGCGACGGGTGCCCAGTCGCCATGACAAACTGCGAGTATTCGCGGTTTGTCACTTCCAGGGAATCCATCGTGGCTACCGCGAGGAGGTAAACGGGCAGCAATACGCCCCAGAGATGGCTTAACCCATGCGCCATAGGCGGTTTCCGTTTCGAATCACTTGAAAACGTGTCTCGACTTCTACTCAAACCCTCACAAACAAATCAAGATGTTCAAACGCCACGCCTCGTTTAGGCGCCCAGTCTCTCAGTCGTTGTTGCATCTTGGCAAGTCGTGGCCTTCGCTATGAGACGGCCACTCTATGCACCGGCCATTATTGTCCGCTCAAAACCAGCGGCCTATTGTCCTTGCCACGAAAGGGTCGCCCCGGCCGGGACACCTAATTTACTTTCCACTGCGGAATCCGGCTTATATAGGGGTGCGTCGCGACAAAAAGGAGGTCACCGGGACGTATACGCTTGGGTAACAACGTGAAGCTCGCGGGACCAAAAATGCCGGCACAATTGAGTTGCTATGGTCGGAAACCACTCTCTTCTGCGAAGAATATTATGAATGCTGAGACTTAGCATGGTCCGATCCCCATTTCCGCACCCTACGTCATGACGATCACCGACCGCGTGCCGCTGTTTCCCTTCTCGACCGCCTCGTGCGCCTGGGTGATCTGATCGAGGCTGAACTCCCGCACGGGCAGGTGCTTCACTTTTCCGGCGCTCTGCAGGCGCTCGAAGTCCGCCACCGCCCGCGCATATGCCTGCGCCGGCAGCTCGTACATGTAGATGAACTTGATGGTCGGCTGGTTCTGGATGCCCCAGCTCGCCGGAATCACGGCCTCGTTCCCGCCCGCTCCGTAGATGATCGCCGTGCCGAGCTTTGCCAGCATTTTTGGAAAGAGCGGCGCGTTTTTCGCGAAGTGCGGCTCGATCAGCCGGTCCGCACTCTTGCCGTTTGTGACCTCCGCAATCCGCGCGCCTACATCCTCGGCGCGAAAGTCGATCACGTCATCCGCGCCCGCCTCGCGCGCCATCCGCCCTTTCTCGGCACTTCCTACGGTCGCGATAACCCGCGATCCTTCCTGCTTCGCAATCTGCACCGCGTAGTAACCCACCGCACCCGTTCCGCCCGCCACCAGCACCGTGCGGCCGGCGATCGGGCCATCGCACAAAACGGCGTAATGCGCCGTAAGCCACGGCACGCCGAGTGAAGCCCCTTCAGTGAAGCTGCAGTTATCAGGCAGCTTCGGTGCACGTTCTGACGGCAGCACGCAGAATTCGGCGGCCGTGCCGAAGGCGCGCCGCCACTGCGCCATGAAAAGCCAGACGCGCTCGCCGATGCGTTCTTTCGGGACGCCCTCGCCTACCGCAACAACGACTCCCGCGCCGTCCTGATGCGGCACGATGCGCTCGAACGGCATGCCACGGCGCCGGATGCCACTGCGCGTGTACGTGTCGGTCGGATTCACGCCTGAGGCGTGGATCTTGACCTTTACTTTGCCCGGCCCCGGCATCTTATCCGGCAACTCGCCGACCTTGAAAACGTTCGCCGCATCGCCCTGCTCTTCGTACCATGCTGCTTTCATTCGCTCCTCCTTCGGACTCGCGCACGTACTATTGACGGAAGCCGTGAGCCAAAAAACCACCCCTTAGTCTACGATTGGAACGCAGGGTCTGACTCCGATCTCCGGTGCAAATTCCGACTCCAGAGGTTTCAGGCCGATTTTGGCGCGTAAAATCCAGAAACAAATTATTTTTTGCGCGCCGAACCTGTGTCACACTGGCCCAGTAATTAAATGTCGTCGCCGAAGCAACTGCGGAAAATAGACGAACCGCTTTGCGATTAGCGACGAAAGAACACGGAAAAACGCCGCAGCAAAAATTCCAGCTCTAGATGAGCAATGATCCATGCGATTGCTACGCTCCCGATCCCTGCAAGAACTGCAAGCCAGTATTGGTGAAGGATGCAAAAGCCAAGCGGTAACGCGAAGTTGATCGCGTAAGCCCACACGGCAAAAGACACGGTGCTCTTCGGTTCCGCCGCTATTTTGCTCAAGATCGAGAATAGTACCAACCCAGTCACGCCCCAACCGAACAGATTTAGCAATGGCATGCCGTAGTAACTCCCCGCCTCTCGCCAGAACCAATAATGGTTCACTTTACTCATGGCCGGATCAAGCAATAAATCCCAGGCGATTAGGAGTGTCGTGCCGAGCAGAATCGCCCGAATGCCAGAGGTTCTTTGCCGGGCAATAACCCAAGAAGCCCAGCTCACAGCGAACCAGCTCACCGGAATTAGAGGGGGCACCAATCCGAACAATTTAGGGCCTAGCAGCGTAGTGTAGGCATAAGGGCCGAAAGGAACACCCCACCCGGTGCCCATGAGCTCGCTCCCTAAGCTGACCAAATACACCGCGGCAAAAGCGCTGAGCGCCGTTAGACCATTGCGCAATAGCGCCTCGGCCACCACTGCCAGCCCGCCGGAGAGTATGTTGCCGACGGCAAACCCCATAAGTGCCCAGGTTAGAAATCGCCGCTGGGGATCTACCTGCATCAGCAAATCGGGACGCAACGTGAAAATTCCGTATCCCAGTAAGCTCGCGAGTACGATGCTGGCTTGTACCGCCAACACCATCCACGGCATCAAATACATCGCGGCTCCTCCATGCAACTCCGCAAAGCAGCCGGAGTCAGTGCTGCGTCTCATGTATAGGCGCTTACTGCGGGCCCAAGCGCACTGGCGAAATCCTGCATGATGATTTCAGCGGTGGCTTTCGCAGAACTGACGACCCCGGGAATTCCCGCGCCAGGGTGGGTGCCGGCACCCACGAAATAAAGCCCTTTGATTTTGTCGTCGCGGTTGTGCACGCGAAAATAGGCGCTCTGATTCAAAGTCGGCTGTAATGAAAACGCCGAGCCCAGATATGCGTTAAGGTCAGTTTGAAAATCCATCGGGGTAAAGATTCGCCGGGTCAGGATGTGTTTGCGCAACTCCGGCATGTAGCGGTGCTCCAGGTATTCAAGAATCCGTTCAGCGTACCGAGGCCCTTCATCCGACCAATCGATTGCGAGGTTTCCCAGATGTGGCACTGGGGAAAGCACATACCATGTATCGCATCCTGCCGGCGCCAAAGAAGGATCAGAGCGTGTCGGAGCGTGCAGATAAAGCGAAAAATCATCCGCCAACCGGCCGTGCGAGAAAACGTCTTTCAATAGTTCCCGATACCGCGGCCCAAAAATGACGTTGTGGTGGAGCAGGTTCGGATACTGACGCCGCGTACCGAAGTAGATAAGAAAAAGCGACATGCTGTGGGTCATCCGGAGCAGACGGCTTCTCACCCGGTGCAGGCGTGGTTCATGAGCCAGCAACCGATTATAGGTATGCATGACATCCGCGTTGCTGACGATCAGATCGAAAGATTCGGTCGAATCGGCCGTCGAAACACCGGTCACTCTGCCATTTGCAGTTGCCACGCACGTTGCCGTTGTGCTCAGGCGTATTTCACCACCCAGTTCTTTCAATAATCTCACCATCGCCTGCACCAATGCGCCGGTGCCACCTTTGGGGAAAAACACGCCCCACTTCCGCTCTAAGCAATGGACCAACGTATAGATGGAAGTGGTGGTGAATGGATTGCCACCAACCAAAAGCGGGTGAAAACTAAAGAGCTGGCGCAGATGGGGATCAGCGAAGTGTTTGGCGACGATACTGTAGACCGATCGGTACGCTTTAAGCCGAATCATTTTGGGCACCACCGCCATCATGCTCGACCAATGAAGAAACGGCTTATGCGCAAGCTTTTCGTAGGCTTCGCGAAACACTTCTTCCGAATACTTGAGAAATTTTTCATATCCCGCCAAGTCGCCGGGAGACTTTGCAAGGATTTGCTCTGCCACAGCCGTAGTGTCGTTCGAATAATCAAACCGGTAGCCGTCATCCCAAAGCACACGGTAAAAAGGTTGCACCGCTATTAGCTCGACATAGTCGTCCAGGCACTTTCCAGCCCAAGTAAAGAGCTCGCGCAAACAGTGGGGTGCCGCAATCAATGTGGGGCCAGCATCGAAGGTAAAACCGCGATCCCGATAAACGTAAGCCCGACCGCCGGGCTGATCGCGCTGCTCAAAAACAACCGTTGCAAAACCGCAAGCTTGCAGGCGAATGGCTACAGCCAACCCGCCAAACCCACTACCGATTACCGCCACGCGTGGCTTATTCGTGACCACGGGAGATTGTCCACGGGTCAAATTTCTTCTTGGCAACTTTGTCGGATAGTAACCACTCAATCCTCGCCGTCGTTCTATGACGTGCCGAATTCTGCCCAAATCAGCCATTCATAGCTCCCCATTCCGAACCGCTCAGCTATATCACGAGCCCTCAGATCGCATAACTCCTCGATCAAATACATCCCGATTCCTATTGCCTCCTGCCCCTTCTCTCTTTTGGGGGAGTATCGGGGTTCGGGTTGCAT
>JBFJNS010000104.1:0-8571 GCA_041618055.1 Binatia bacterium | reverse complement strand
GCGGCATTGTCGCCGAACTATTTCAGGATGCGGGCGCGAAAACGACGCTTCTGCCGGGCAGCGAAATTTTCCCGGCCTTAGAGCGAGGCACCATCGACGTGGCAGACTATGTGGGCCCCGCGATTAACTATGCTCTGGGCTTTCACCAAGTCACCAAGTACATTTCCATGGGGCCACCGGGCTTCATGTCGATTTACCAACCGGTCGACTTAATGGATCTGACCGTGAGCATGAAATCGTGGAAGGCGCTGTCCAAGAAGATGAGACAATTCGTCGAGGACGAAGTCCAGGTTTACTCGAATATCCATCATGCCGGCATTCAAAAGGCCGACCAGGAGTCTTGGAAAAAATTTGAAGCTGCCGGGAGTGTGATTACAAGGCTAAGCGCAGAGGATGTTGAGAAGTTCACGAAGCTCGCGGTGCCGCGGTGGTTCGAATGGGCCAACAAAGACCAGGACGCCGCCCGCGTCTTCAAGATTCAGCTCGACTATATGATGTCGGGCAGCCTGGGGTACGTGACCCCGGACATGATCAAGGGTCATAAGCTCAAGTGGTCGTAATGCGGGCACGACCCACCTAATCTCTGTGGATTCGACGCAGTAGGGGCATGGACCGAAATCCTGGTGGGCCCATGCCCTGTACCCGTTCACGAATCGCCGTTTGAAGGGGAGAGAAAACGACTCCGATGCCGAGCCTTACCTTTGTTCTGCCCCACTGGCTTTATTGGTCAGGACTGATCGTGATCCCGCTCCTCGCCATGATCACCGTCCGGAGACAGAAGAAGAGCGGGGCGGCCACCGGGGGATTGTCCCTCTCCACCGCCTATATGCTGTGGCTGAGTGGAGGCTTCGTCGGTCTGCACCGCTTTTATCTACGCAGTGCGCTCGGCGTGATGTACCTTCCGTTTTTCATCGCAATTCTTTACGTCAATGTTCAGGGTACGGAGGCGCGCGATGTTGTTTCTCACTCCTCTAACGCTCTGCTAATCGCCGAGTTTGATCTCGAGCGGGCTCAGTCAGCCGTAGCCGATGGGGGTGAAGGGGCGGCCAAGAAACTCGCCGAAGCCCAGGGGGCGCTTGCGACCGCAAAAGTTCAAATGGCCGAGGCCACGGCTGACTTTGGTTTCTGGCAAAAGATCTCGGGAGCTCTTGCCCTTGCGATTGCCGTCCTGCTTGTGATCGACGCTTTTCTTCTCCCCAGGCTCAAGCGTCGTTGTGTGGAACGAGAGAAAAAGGAGGCACAGGTCGATAAGTGGGTTCCAGAAGTCCCAGAGCATCCTCCGGGCACCCATGCAGATCCCGCACTCCTCGTCCACACCCGTTTTACCGACCTCATCGACCGAGTGAACGGCTGGGTCGGTGAGTTTGTCTGCTATTGGTCGGCGATTGCGGTCTTCGCCTATTATTATGAAGTTCTGGCTCGGTATGTTTTCAACTCTCCAACCAACTGGGCTCACGAGTCCATGTTTCTCATGTTCGGTATGCAGTATCTCATTTCGGGCGGCTACACCTATCGAGAGGACGGCCATGTGCGAGTCGATGTCATCTATCTCCATCTGCCAGTCCGGGCAAGGGCGGTCGTCGATATCGTAACATCGGTATTCTTTTTTCTTTTCGCCGGCGCACTGCTCTGGACCGGCTGGAGCTTCATGATGGATTCCATCAGGGTGTGGGAGGTTTCCTTCACTGAATGGGCGATTCAATATTGGCCGGTGAAAAGCACGATGGCCTTGGGCGCTCTGCTGATTCTTCTCCAGGGAACATCCAAGTTGATCAAGGACATCCGCATCTTGGCGGGCAAGGGGCCAGCATGGGCCTAGAGATCAGCATTGGTTGGCTCACCTTTTTTCTTTTCGGGTCGCTCGTAATCCTGCTAATGGCTGGATTGCCCCTGGCGTTCGTCACGGGAGGGCTCGGCGTTCTATTTTTGTACCTTTTCGGCGACGCTGCGATGCTCCATATCCTGCCCTCGCGCATCTTCCCGTTCATGACCGATTATCAACTTTCGGCCATTCCTCTCTTCATTTTCATGGCGGCGATGCTGGAGCGTGCCGGCGTGATCGAAGAGCTTTTTGATTTGGTCTACAAGATTCTCGGTGGGCTCCGCGGCGGCCTGGCCTCGGCCAGTATCATCGCATCGACGATTCTGGCTGCCATGGTGGGCGTAATCGGAGCAGCCGAAGTGACTATGGGGATCATCGCGCTGCCGGCGATGGTGAAGCGCAACTACAACCCTGAACTCGCGTGCGGCTCCATCCTCGCGGGAGGAACTCTAGGTATTTTGATTCCACCGTCGATCCTGGCGATTATCTTTGCTGTGGTGGCGCAGCAATCGGTGGGTGAGCTCTTTATCGGCGCCGTGATCCCGGGTCTAATGCTTTCCGGTATGTACATTCTCTATGTCACAATCCGCTCCTATTGGAATCCGGCGATGGGACCCGCACTGCCTCTGGAGGAGCGCGTGAGCTTTCGCGAGAAGTTGGGTCTTCTCAAGGGGATCATTGCTCCCATCTCTCTGATCATACTGGTGCTCGGTGTAATTTTTACCGGCGTGGCCACGCCGGTTGAAGCGGCGGGGATCGGCACCTTCGGGGCCCTGTTCGTAAGCGCGTTGAACCGGCGGCTGAGCTGGCAAACGGTTCAGGCCGCCGCCCTTACAACCCTCAGAGCATCGTCGATGGTATTGTGGATTATCTTCGGGGCGAGCGTCTTCGTGGGCTTCTATATTATCAGCGGGGGTCAGCAGTTTGTAGTCGACTCGCTGGTCGGGACCGGGCTTGGCTCGTACGGCATCCTCCTGATCATGAACGTCATCCTGATTGTGTTGGGGATGTTCGTAGATTGGGTCGGCATCCTTTTTTTGGCGGTCCCCATCTTCGTGCCCCTGATGAGAACCCTTCCCTGGGACGGCGTGTTCGGCCTGCCCGGTGTGAGCCCAAGTGACGTGCCCCTGTGGTTCGGTGTTGTCTACATGGTCAATATGCAAATGTCGTTTCTAAGCCCACCCTTCGGTTATGCGCTGTTTTACTTGAAAAGTGTGGCCCCCCCCCAGATTACGATGGCCATTATTTTTCGCGGGGCGATCCCGTTCTTGTTCATTCAGGCGCTGGGTCTTTTCCTCTGCGTGGCGTTTCCAGAGATTATCCTCTGGCTGCCGCGCCTCGTGTACGGTCGTTGAACGGTGAGTGGAACGGATCCATGACTCAGGCGATGCGGAATTGTTCGTGTGTTGAAAGAATCAGGAATATCGGATGCACTCGTGAGTACCGCCTGTCGCGCTCCGCCCGTGCGAACTCGCCTCTTGAATTTTAGCCGCAGTAGAATACGGTAGCGCTGGAGCTTATACGGGCGACTGTGCACCAAAAGTTTCTTAGTCTGTTAGAAAAGCCCGAGCAGCAGCGAAGGATCATCTTATGAGGACCGACGGTAGGAAACATACCGAGCTCAGGGCGTTGAGAATTACGCCGGGTTATATCAAGACAGCGGATGGCTCCGTGTTGATCGAAGTCGGCGATACGCGAGTGATCTGCACGGCCAAGCTGGAGGAGCGGGTGCCGCCTTTTCTGCGCAACAGCGGTAAAGGCTGGATCACCGCAGAGTACGGCATGCTGCCCGGATCGTCTCTGGTGCGGATCGGGCGCGAGTCGGCGCGCGGCAGAATCGGCGGCCGAACCCATGAGATTCAGAGGCTCATCGGTCGCAGTCTGCGGGCGGTCGCCGCGCTGCACGACTTTGGCGAAAGAACGGTCTGGATCGATTGCGACGTGATCCAGGCCGACGGGGGAACGCGCACGGCTTCAATTACCGGGGCATACATCGCGCTGGTGCAGGCCGTGCGGACTTGGCTCGATCGCGGAATCGTGAACGTCGATCCGATTCAGGATTCCGTTGCGGCGGTGAGTGTGGGAATCGTGGATGGCAAAATCATGTTGGATCTCTCCTACGAGGAAGACAGCCGGGCCAATGTCGACATGAATTTTGTGATGACCGGGGCCGGCAAGTTCGTCGAGGTGCAGGGAACCGCCGAGGGGGCGCCTTTCACCAAGGCGCAGATGGAGCGTATGGCGGATCTGGCTCAAAAGGGCATCCGCGATTTGCTTAAAGCGCAGAAGAAAGTTCTTGCCACCTTGCCATAGTCCAGAACGCTTTGAAACTGCTCATTGCCACGACAAATTCCGGAAAGTTTGCCGAAGTGAAGGCTTTCCTGAGCGGGCTTCCGCTCGAGATCCTGTCGCTGAAGGATCTTGGCCGGTGGCCCGAAGTGATTGAAGACGGCGCCACCTTCGAAGAAAACGCGCTCAAGAAGGCAAGAACGCTGGCCCAATTCTCGGGATTGATCACTTTGGCCGACGATTCCGGAATCGAGGTCGATGCGCTTGACGGCGCGCCCGGGATCTATTCGGCTCGCTATAGCGGCGATGAGGGCGACGACCGGAAGAACAACGAGAAGCTGCTCGATGCTCTCAAAAACACTCCAGAAGAAGGGCGCGGCGCACGCTTCGTTTGCGCCCTTGCCATCTGCACACCGAAGGCCGATGGCCACAAAGAGTGGGTTTTTCGCGAATCTTGCGAAGGACGGATCGCCTTTGCCCTCAAGGGGGAAAACGGCTTTGGGTACGATCCACTCTTTTTCTACCCGCCGTTCGGCAAGACTTTCGGCGAGATCGACCGCGAGACCAAAGCAACCGTAAGCCATCGCGGCAAGGCGCTGAAAAAATTGGCCCAGGCCCTTCCTTTACTCGTCGATTCAAAACGCGAAAACTGACGTCACTCGTGTCACTCGGTTACCTCACTCCTATGGATAACGGGTGAATATGAAGCGCGAAATTTCAGCGCCTTGTGGCTTCACACGCGCCAAAACGGGGTTGATTTCAGCCCCTGCCCGTGTAGAATAAGGCTCCGAATTGACGGGGCGTAGCGCAGTCTGGTAGCGCACCTGCCTTGGGCGCAGGGGGTCGGAAGTTCAAATCTTCTCGCCCCGACCATCAATAAGTATCGAGTGAAGAGTGATGAGCGCTGAGTGTCATAGAGCGCAAGAACTTTTGCCTCATTGCTCGTTACTCTTTACTGTGTATCGGCGCCAGTAGCTCAGCTGGATAGAGCAACGGCCTTCTAAGCCGTAGGTCAGGGGTTCGAATCCCTTCTGGCGCGCCACTGTGAAATGGAATGTGGTGAGTGTAGCTCAATGGTTAGAGCACTGGACTGTGGCTCCAGGGGTTGAGGGTTCAAATCCCTTCACTCACCCCACACCCTTCGGGATGGCAAATCTCAGATTTCAGATTGCAACGATCTGGAGTTTCGTCATCTGAGAGCTGAAATCCCGCGCGCATCAAGGACGTGGGCCGCTAGCTCAGTTGGTAGAGCAGCTGACTCTTAATCAGCGGGTCCGGAGTTCGAGTCTCCGGCGGCCCACCAAATTTTCCCAGCCGTTGCGGGGTTAGTCCGGAAAAAATCACATTTTCTACAACTTTGGTTGACCGCTCACCGTCACGCCACCAGCCACGTGCCATTAACCATAACCCATACGCCATAAGCGCCGCGTCTCTCATAAGCCACCAGCCACTTGCCACGAGCCATTAGCCATACGCCATCTGCGCCCGCTCCGCGCATCACGAGGACGGTCTTGATGATACCCAATCGGGTATGCATGCCTGACTTTCAACCTGAGATTTCGGGATTTCGGGACCGTGCATAGGACTGAGGCGACGAGCCGCAAACCTCTCCAAAAACCCCACCGCCCATGCGCCTAGACAGCCGATATCTTTCCGCCTAACGGGTTAGACAGTCAACGTTTTTTCGCCAACTCCCTTTTCTTAATTCGTCCAGATCTTTCCGTTCAATTTTAGTGAGTTAGTCAACCTGAATTCGCAATCAGTATTCGGAAACGAAGTTGGCACATACCCTGCTGTTAAGAAAGACAGTCCCATACGAAGGGGATGGATGAACGGGGATTCGAAATGAGAGACAAGACGGAGATAATGTTTTCGTTATGCTGTGGAGCCAAAGTTTGCTCGGCGGCTCTAGTGCTTCTTGCCCAAGACGGTGCGCTCGGCGCTCCGCCCCATCTCGCACATTCAGAGCTCCGTCCGATCGGAGTGGTGTCTCCTTCCGTTATCTCTGAAACGGATGTACGGAAAGTCAACTCACGAGCAGAAGCCAAGACTTTGGAAAACGCCAGGAAAGATCGCTTTGGTAGGGGTAGCGTGCGTCTCGTACGAGGGGAAGTCATGCGACCGAACGGTATCGCGGCGACGATCCGGAGGCTCGCGAAAGAGAAAAGGAAGGCGCTCAAATCGTTGTGAAATGTGAGACGTGGTAGTGTTTTTCGTAATCAGGAAGTCGGCGGTTCACCCCTGGCCCTGAGCATTTACTTAACCCTCCTTCCCTCGGAACAGAAGGCGGAAAATTCACGGACAGGTCAGAATAACTTATTACGTAACGAACACTGAGAAAGGGCCGTTTGAGCATCAATCAGTCGCGCTACTTGACTCCTAAGAGCTTGTACAATGCCGAGGCGTCGGACGACCAAATCCCGTGAGGCTTGTTCGTGCGTCGTACAGTTCAATCCTGCGAGGCGCGGCCGCGGGTATAGTGGAATTATCTTGGTCTGCCTTCATCGGCAAGCGCCCTTTCGAATTACACTTGACAAGTCTTTGTGACGGCTAGAGAATTGCCTTGCTTTGGAAACGCCTTGCAAGCGTGCATGGCAGACCAAAATATGCACTAGTTAGGCAGGCAGGTGCGATCATGGTAAGATTTTGGCGAGTGTAAATTTATGACACAAATCTTCGACCGAATCACGGTGAACCCGCGCCAGTGCGGTGGACGTCCCTGCGTCAGGGGGATGCGTATCCGAGTGAGCGACGTATTAGAGCTCTTGGCTGAGCGGATGACCCCCGAGCAGATTTTGGAGGAGCACCCGGACCTCGAACTGGAGGAGATTCACGGCTGCCTCCGCTTCGCCAGCAAGCGCGTGAGTAGCCCTATTCTTGTCGCGTGATCATCTGGTTGGATGCTCAGCTTTCGCCGCGACTCACGCGGTGGATCGGCGAAAATTGCGGGGTCGAGCGCCTCCTTATTTGCGACCTCGGACTTCGCGATGCGGAGAACCCAGAAATCTTCCAAAAGGCGCGAGACGCCGGTACGATTGTATTGACGAAAGATGAAGATTTCGTTCATCTTGTTGAACAAAACAATCCTCTCCCACAAGTGATTTGGATCGCTTCAGGAAACATGCCGAACGAGTGTTTTAAACTACTGCTTCTCAAAACTTTGCACGACGCGATATCGCTGTTCGAGAGCGGGGAAGCCGTCGTCGAAATCAAACGCGCAACGGAATAAATCGGAGCCTAACTGGATGCAACGAACGCGGTATGGATAGATTCGCCTCTGGGTTTAGAGCATCAGCCCGTGGCTGATCCAGGACGCTAGCTGCGCAAGGTGAAGAATATGGAAGCGCTTCAGGATGTTTTTATTTCTCATGCGAGTAAAGATAAGGCTGAATATGTGGAGCCCCTTGTGGAGGCACTCTCTGCTCGCAATGTTACTTACTGGCTTGATACTAGTGAGATCGGCTGGGGCGACAGTATAGTTGGAAAAATTAACGAGGGGCTCCGGAGGAGCCGCCGAGTTCTGCTCTGTTTATCTAAACACTTCTTGGAAAGGCCGTGGCCACAGTTAGAAATGGACGCAGCCCTTGCCCGTCAGACTGACACCAGAGAGCAGTCCGTCTTGCCTCTTATTTTGAATTCTAAGGATGAGGTTTTTTCTCAATACCCTCTGCTCCGAACTCTTGCGTACAGGTGTTTTGATCAGGGGGTCGAATCAATTGCGGCTGAAATGGCAGCCATCTCAGGATCTCCACCTGTAACAAAAAGCGGAATTCGTGTCCGTGTAGAATCAGTGCATTCGGGGCGATTGTTCGACATTGTAGAGACTCCTCGAGTCAGCATCGATTGGCTCGTATCTAAAGCCAGCTCAACGTTGGGCGGTAAAGAGAGAGCAGACATTGGCGCCTTGAAGTTATTGACGGTACAGTGGATCCTCGTAGACGTGAACGCAAAAGACTATTGGGACGGATTGACCGAATCGAAGCAGCGCGAACTCAGAGCAGTGGTGAAAGTCGGTGACAAGATCAAGACAACCAATGTTGGCACGACGACTCTTGAAGAGCTAGAAGTGCCAAGTGGAACCGTATTCCATCTATGCGGCATTACAGTCGGATCACTGTGGCTTTACAAGAACGACCCGTCCAAGACTGGGCCTAATGTCGTCTAGCTCAGAGTTAGCCTCTCGGCATCTAAGAACGCCGTGCACGGGACCACCGCCCGCGGGCGGTTTCTGCTGAACCTAATAGAGGAACATGGTGGAGCGGCGCCCCGATAAAGCGACCTTTAAGCCTGAAATTGAACTAAATTCTCCAACGAACAAATCCCGCATAAGATTTGTTCGTTGCGTCGTAGGACTAAACCGCTTCGCGGTGGGGTTGGGAGGCCTTTTTTTTCGGTGGGCGGTCGGTAATCTTCCCGCAGTTCGTTTTTCATAGATCTCCCCTTTGACTGTTTCGGTGGCG
>JBFJNS010000103.1:0-8593 GCA_041618055.1 Binatia bacterium | reverse complement strand
CGGTCGTTTTGTTAAAGCGCGGATCGCGCTGTACCTGGAAAATTTCATTGCTCGAGGCGAAGAACTAAAGAGCGTTCTACAGGAGATGGATCTCAACTGGGATCTCTCGGACTATGAGCCGATTCCCCAGTGGCGGCCCTGCGATTCCTTCGAGCAGATGCGCCGCGGCGAGATCGACGCAATCGGGGTGAACTACAAGCTTCCATACGCCTACGGCGGATTCGGTCACGCCAATCCATGGATCAACGAGTTGTCCGAAAAGCTGCCCCAGGCTTATGGCGCTCTGATCAACACCAAGCTCGCGCGCAAAAAGGGGATTAAAGATGGAGATTACATCTGGCTTGAGTCCCCGGTCAGAAAAGCACGAGCGATAGCCCATGTCACCGAGTGTGTTCACCCGGACGTCATTGGCATTGCGGGAAACGCGGGCCACTGGGCAAAGGGCAAGCCCCTTTCCATGGGCAAAGGCGTTAATTTCAACGGTCTGCTGCCCTACAGCCTCGACATGGTTGACGTGATCTCTACTGCTCTCGACCAGTGCGCGCCTCTGAAAGTGTACAAGGTAGAGTAGGCCGCCGAATCTGGCTCTATTGCTTGCCTTATTTGAGCTTGCAAGCCCTCAGCATGCTGAACCCGTCGGGCAAAATCTTGCGCTCGATGTCGCTAAAGCCCGCTTCCTCCAACCACTCCCTATGTTCTTTTTCGGTGTATGCCTGGCCTTCATCGTAGATGTTTAAATACACCAGATTTCGCATCACCGATCCCAGAGGTCGTATGCCCGAGTCGTCAACAACGTCACCGCGAATATAAATGGCGCCACCCTGATTCACGACGTCACCGACGTTTTTGATTGCGCGGCGCGCTTTGTCGGCCGAGATCACCTGAATAAAGGAACTCAGCACGGCCGCGTCATACGAGCCCGCAAGTCTATCCGAAACAACATCCGCCGCCATGACCTGAACCCGCTCGCTGGCACCCGCCTCCTCTACGATGCGCTGCGTAATCGGCGTAACGACCGGAAGATCGACCACCGTCGCGCGCATATCGGGAAAAGCTTCGGTAATTGCGATCGCCAAGCCTCCGGAGCCTCCACCCACATCCAACAAAGTGCGGTGTGCGGACAAATCATACGCAGCCATTAACTCACGTCCTCTGCGCAGTGCCTGCGCATGGTTACTACGGTAGAACGTTTCCAACTTATCCTGGGATGCGGACAAAAACTCGAGTCTTGACTGAGGGGTTGCCGTCCGAATCGACTCGGCGGTTTGGAGCCCCGCTCTCCAGTTATGCAAGAGGACTTCGTGCTTTCCGCCCCGGTAAACCGGGCTTCCCCGAACCAAGAACCGATCGGCCTCAGCGGAGTTAGCAAACAAGTCATGCTCCACGGTCAATAGCTCAGCCGCCGCTAGCGCATAGAGCAGCGGCTTGAGCTTCTCCGCATTGACACCAATGGAGCCGGCAATTTGCTCAGCCGTCTGCGGACCGTCTTTAAGGCTGGAAAACAAATCGAGCTGCATTCCGGCCAGCATGGCAAACGACGGCCAGACCGCCCATTCGAGCCTCTCAATGGTTGTGGGTTTCGTAATTGAATCTGTCATTCTTTCACCTAATTGATAGTGTTAAACTTGACGGACAAAAAATCCTTTGACGTCCGACGACAACTCGCGAGCAGCTCAAGGCAGGGGTGTAATAATAACCGCTCAATCATCAATCAACGACTTCTGAAACATAGTAATCGATGAAACGCCGCAGGGCGTTTGTGCGCGCCTCGAATTCGAGGACGGACCGTGACTCGGCCTCCGTATGGGCTTTGGGCGTGCCCAGGGCTGATGCCATGATATGGATGCGGACGTTCTTTACCAGATTAATTCCCAGCCGCACGAGTTCATCCAGGTCATCGCTCACCACCGTTGCCCCGTGGCCGCGCAGTAGGAGCGCATTGTGCTTGCCTAATGTTTTGGCAACCCGCTCCCCGAGCTCTTGCGTCACGATCAACATAGGAGAATCGAAAACCGGCGTCCCCTGGTGAAAGAAAACGCCGCAATTGCCCACGACCTTTATTCCCTGCGCGACCACGCTCGCAGCAATCAGCTCATCCGGATGGTAATGAAGAATGCATTTGACATCGGGTCTGGCTTTATAAATCGCCGTGTGCATCGGCGTCTCCCCGTTGGGCTCGGCCAATCCTTCCAGTTTCTCACCATTCATATCGATAATGATGAAATCGCGCATGGACACTTTCCCAGGCGGCATCTTAGGCGTGCTCAGAATGCGCTCGTCGGAAAGACGCAGCGTCACATGGCCAAAACCATCAAGCAGTCTTTGATTCTGGAACATCTTGCAGGCGAGGAGAACTTTTTCTTTCAATAGCTCGAGGTTGTCCATTCTTTGATCTCCTTGGTTCGTCACTTCACGGGCAATTCGAGGGGAATTCCTACGAGGCGGCGGCCTCCCGATGGCGTCACGTGAATCGTGTCACCGAACATCACCCCGACGTCGCTCTTCCAGTTCGGATTATGAATGTCGATATTGGTGCCGAAGATCATGTCTTCCTGCAGAGCAAAATCGCCGAGGTCGTCGAAGGCCATGCGCCCCCACCCCGGTTTATAGACAATGGTCGGAAAATCGGCGGACGAAAGTCCATGATTGTGAAAACCCAGCTCCAGGTAATCCAACCCACGACTGAGAACCGGCTCGCGCATTGCGCTTGCGACTTCCTTTACGGTCGAACCGGGGCGGAATGCCTCCACGGCGACGTTGAGACATTCCACGGCAACGCTATGAAGATCTCTCAATTCTTTGGGCGGCTCGCCCACCACTACGGTGAATTCCACTGCCGAGAGATATCCTCCGTAGCTTACATGAAACTCGCAAATGACAAGGTCTCCCCGTTCCAGTCTGCGACTGCTGGGGCAAAGCGGCTGGTCGTTGCCGTGGACCAATCGGCGCTCCGTGGAGCCATGGCCTTCGATGGGGCCCGAACTCATGAGAATGAACATATTCGGCTCTGCGCCCTCGATGAGCTGGGTTCGAATCATTTCGGCGTAAAGCTCGTTCTCCCTCACCCCCGGCACCGCCGTGTTGATCATCGTATCGACGACTTTGCGCGCAATCGCCCCCGATTTTTCCAGCATGGCGACTTCTTCGTGACTCTTGATACGCCGAAGTTCCTCGATCAGCTCGCTAGCATCACTCAGGGTCGCATTCGGAAGCCCGGCTTGAAACGCCAGGTAATCGTGGTACGTGAGGTTATTGCCCGCAACCACGTTGCCATAGGCCACCACTCCAATCCGGCCGCGCTCGAAGCCGCGTACCTGAATTTCTTCGAGCAACGCCCTCATCGAGTAAGGCCGGATATCCCGGACCCAGTCCTGCGCGGCGAGATAACCGTTATATGGCACGCTCATGTGGCGCGGCGCGCTGAACAGCGTCACTTCTCCTTGCAACGGAAAAATCGCCGTTCCGCCGTGCCAGCTCCCCACCTGCGTTAGATACCTGACGTTGGTCATGCCCAGCCCCTGCGAAATCGTGTTGCCCCAGACGACGAGACAGTCCAACTCCTCCGCCGCCATGCGTACACGCGCAGCGCGCCAGCGCCGATCGCGCTCCCCAATCGACAACTGCGGCAGGAAGGGTTTCAGATCCATAAGACTCGTTGCCACGGAAAGCCTCCTTATGATTGACAAAGCCAGCTTAAAGATGAAACGGGCCAGTTAAGGTCAACTCAAAGAGGTGATGGACTTTGCTAACGCCTGCGGCGCAACGCCCTTGCCGGTTTCAGGTGTGCCGGCTCTTTGGATGTTGGAGAACTTGGAGGCTCAGCCATGGCGGAGAAATCAATCGGGGATTTTTCCTCGCTGTCTCTGAAAACGGGTCCGCGCTGAACCGGCCGGTCATCGACGAGAAGCGTGAAAAGATCAAAGCGATTGTAATGGCCGGTCAAGTCGTGGCTGATCTTTTCATCGATGATGACCTCGGGATCGATTTCCGCGTAGAGAATCTTCTCCCCGCCTGTGTCCGGGCCAGCTAGGTACTCCCCCGTAGGACTAATTATCGAAGAAAAGGCCCCTGTGCCGACGATCTTGCTTTTTTGCTCGGCCGTCGGACAAAGCATGTCCTTCATTTCTTCGCTGAAAACGCCCGTGGAGCTGATCACGAAACACCGTCCCTCAAAGGCATAATTGCGCGTGCGAATCTCGATGGCTTCCTGCCTTGCCCTTGTGGGGAAAGCTGGCCAGCTGGCCACGTGAATTCGCTCCCCTTGCAGCAGTAAGGTCAGGCGATAAAAGCTGTTGGTATTCTCGCCGCAGATCAGGCCGCTTACAGGACCTGCATTCGTTGGGAAAACCTTCAACGTGCTGGCATCGCCTCCGGTATGAACCAACCGCTCGGTCCACGTCGGAACGAGCTTGCGGTGTTTACCCAGGATGCGTCCGTCCGGACCGATAAAGAGCTGAGTATTGAAGAGCGTCCCCATGCTGCCCGGATCGCGCTCGTTGAGCCCCATGACAACGGTGATCTGCGCATCCCGAGCGGCTGCGCACAGGGAATCGGTCGTCGGACTCGGGATTTCGACGGCGTTCTTGAACAGATCTTTGATGAAGCCGCGACAGTCGCGTGCGATGCGGAAATCGAACCAGTGAGGAAAGCCGGGAATAAAGCACTCCGGAAAGCCGATGACCTTCGCCCCTTCTTTTCCCGCCGCAAGAATGAGTTGGCAGGCTTTATCGGTCGTCCTTTCTCGATCCAGGAAGACCGGCGCCGCCTGCGCGGCTGCTACCTTGAATTGCGGATAAACGTCTCCCATAAAAAACGGCCAAACCTCGGAATATTTTATGTTACTCGCGAGCCGCATGTTCCCTATATCCTAATTTATCTTCTTAGGCAATTCCTTAATTCTCGCAAAAACTCTCCGAAGCGGATCGCAGTAATTCGCATCCGGCTGATACTAGAAGATCGGTTCGGGCTTAAGCGTGGCGCGGCCTCCAGCAAGCGATCAACCGAGCATGGCGCCTTTCCCGTTCCAACCGGATTCTGAGAGGCTCACCTTTTTTTTCCTTCGTTTTTTCTCTCCTTGACAGATCACGCAAAGCCGCGGTACATGGGGAACGATTGTTACCGAGCCGAGAGGATGATCGAGTGGAACTAGAACTCTCCGATTACTCCGTTGAAACGCTTCAATGGGGTGAGCACACCTCTTTGAACGGGAAGTCCCTCTCTGTCCGCGGGGCTGACCTCGACGAACAAATCCAGGATCTCACCGCCAGCATTCACGTTGACTGCGAGATCGCGCGCCCCGGTGAATCCAAACGCATCGTCCACGTTTTGGACACCGTGCTTCCGATTGCAAAGCTCGGGAGCTCCGCTACAACCTTCCCAGGCTTTGGCGCTCCGGCTGTGCTCGTCGGCACCGGGCGAACGGTGCGCATCAAAAATCTTCTTGTGACGATTGCGGGCCGCTTTCCCCACCTGGTGACCATGACACCGATTGAGAAGCCCCGCGAGGGGATCATCGACATGACAGGCGCGGGCGCGCCCTACTCCTACGGATCGGATCACTTCCATCTGGTTCTTTCGCTTACGCCCGATTCTTCGGTCTCCAACGCGGCCTTCGACCATGCGCTCAGAATGATCGGGCTTAGATGCGCGGCTTTTTTGGCGCGGGTCGAAAAGACTGCTATCGCTCCCGAAAGGAATCGCGTCGCTTTGACTCCCGTTGATCAGCGCCTTCCGCGCGTGGCTCTGATTTACCAGGTACAAAGCCAGCTTTGTTTTGCGCGCACTTTCTATTATGGCGAAGAAATATCGCGAACCCTGCCGACTTATGTCCATCCGGCCGAATTCTTTGACGGCGCCGTGGTCAGCGGCAACTACAAGAGCGAGCGCAAGATTCCCACATCCCTGCACTGCGCCAATCCGTTTATCGCGGAGCTGCTCGCTCGACACGGGAAAACAATAAACTTCCTGGGCGTCATTCTCTCGCGCGGCTACAACGATAGTTTCGAGCAGAAGAAAAAGATGGGGCTATGGGTGGCGCGACTAGCGCGGAATCTGGGCGCGAATGGAGCCGTCGCGCTTATGGAGGGAACGGGCAACGGAACCGTCGATTTCATGCAGACCGTAAAGGCGTGCGAAGACGAGGGCATCAAGACCGTCGCCGTGCTCCACGAATCCAACGGCCCCAAAGGTTACGAAAGGCCTCTCGTCGACCATCCGAAAGAGGCCAATAGCATGATCAGCCGCGGCAACGTTTCGGAAAAAATCTACATACCCCCGCTTGCCACCGTGATCGGCCGCACCGATCTCGACCTCCACTTCAAGTCAACCCATGATCCGCGGCTGCCCTTTCTGTTCGATCCTACTATATTCTTTGGCTCCTTCAGCAAGATGGGAAGCGGCGGATTTCGGGCGATCTACGAGAATTGAGGAGACACGGACATGGTCAAAGTCCTCCACTATTTGAATCAGTTTTTTGCCGGCATCGGCGGAGAGGACAAGGCCGGGCAGGAGGTTCTATTCATGCCCCGCGCCGTGGGCGCGGGAGCGATGATCCAAGAAGCGTTGAAGGCTCACGGAGTGGAGTATGCCACCGTTGTCTGCGGCGACAACTACTTTCACGAACAGGAAGATAAGGCGCTGCAAGCGATTCGAGCCGCGGTCGATCAGTTTGAACCCGACTTTTTCCTTGCGGGCCCGGCCTTTAATGCCGGCAGATACGGCCTCGCCTGCGCGAAGCTGTGCAGTTGGGTGCGGGAGAACCGGCGCATCCCCGTAATCACCGCAATGCACGAAGACAACCCGGGGACCAAGGAAATCGGCCGGCATGTCTTTGTCGTTCAAACCGGCGCCTCCGCCGCCGCTATGCAAGAATGCCTGAGACTTTTTTCCCTCGTTATCGAGCGACTCCTCGCCAAAGACGAAAGTGCCATCGAAGATTTCCGGCTTGAGTACTGCCTGCCTATTGCACGGCGTTTTACCGCTAGATCAGATGCGCCGGACTATGTCCGAGCGGTGGATCTGTTGCTGGCGAAGCTCGACGGCCAATCCTTCGAGAGCGAGATCCCTTACATTGAGGCTCAACAGCATCCCATTCCCAATCTGAGCGGAGCCCTCAAGAATGCCACTCTCGCGCTGGTCACCGAAGGCGGCTTAGTGCCGAAAGGAAATCCCGACCGTCTCGAGAGTTCGCGCGGCTCCAGGTATTTCAAATATCCGATCGAAGGACGGGCCGATCTCAGGCGCGGCGACTACGAAGCCATGCATACCGGTTATGACACCTCCACCGTCAACCAAGACCCTGATCGAATCGTTCCCCTGGACGCCATGCGCGTGCTGGAAAAAGCCGAGAGATTCAAGAAGCTCCACGATTACTACTTTGTCACCACCGGCACCGGAGCGATGCCGAGCAAGATGGAGGAAATCGGCGCGGGTATCGCCGAAGAGCTTGCCACGTCTGGTATCAATGCGGTCATTTTAACGGCCACCTGAGGAACCGGCACGCGTAGCGGCGCTACGATCGGCAGAGAAATTGAGAAAAAGGGAATTCCCGTGGTGCTGATCACCTGCCTCTCCAATGTCGCGGCCCAGGTTGGGATAGGAAGAATCATGGGCGGGAGCAAGTTCCACTACCCCGTGGGCCAGCCGGAACTGCCGCCGGAGGAAGAGCTGCGGTGGCGTGTGGGTCTTCTGGACAAAGGTCTAAGCGCGCTCGAAACTCCCGTGCAAGAATCTACCATTTTCTAATAACATATCCGCAACGTTGACCGACCTTTCAGCTCTCAGGCGGCGCGGTCACTTTTCTCTGCTCTTCGTCGCGCATCTCTCTGCGCAGGAGTTTTCCTATTTTGGATTTCGGCAGCATGTCTCTGAATTCGATATAGTCAGGCACTTCATAAGGCAGGAGCCTTTCACGGCAGTGTCTGGTGAGATCGTAGGCGGTAACGCCCCGGACGTCCGCCTTCAGAATCACGAAGGCCTTGACTTGCTCGCCCGCTAAGGGGTCGGGCACACCCACGACGCAAGCCGCGACCACGGCTGGATGATCTTGCAGGACAGATTCCACTCTCGCGGCGGAGACTCGATATCCTTTGTGTTTGATCAAGTCCGCCCTCCGGTCGATAAACTCGATCTCACCTCCCGCGCTCATCTTGACGTAGTCGCCGGTTCTGCACCATATTCTGCCGTCAAGCTCGACGAAGCTCTCTTTAGTTTCCGCCGGATTTTCCAAATAGCCCCCCATGACATACGAATAATCGGAGCTGACGAGCAATTCCCCCCCCTCACCTGGCGCCGTGGGCTGCTGCGCTTCCGGATCGCGCACTTTGGCCAGTCTCGTCGGTATGAGGGTGCCCACGCTCCGCGGCCCGGGCTCCCCGCCGGGAGGAGTGACCGAAATGCACACGCTCTCAGTGGAACCGTAGACTTGATAGATCGGAATGCCGACTGTTTCCATCCAGCGCGAGGAGACTTCACTAGGAAGAGCGTCGCCCGCGCTCCAGCAGTATCTGAGGCTCTTGAGATCGTAAAAATCGCGGCGGTCGTTCTCCAGAATCAGCCGATAAAGACTGGGGACGCCGGCGAGAAGAGTGCCCCG
>JBFJNS010000102.1:0-8667 GCA_041618055.1 Binatia bacterium | reverse complement strand
TAGCCTCGTCGACACACAACTGAATACCGTTGTTTTCAAGCACCTTATCGTCCGCTGTTGGGGTATCAAATTCCAGTTTATTATTGAAACCTTTTCCGCCCATACAATGGGTTCGGACCACCGCTACTCGAACGCTGGACGTTTGATTATTTTCCGCCAATGCGATCTCCCGCAGCTTGGCGGCCGCTTTTTCCGTGATTGTCAACCATGACTCGTTCATCAGCTACCCCCTGCACTGTAATTTTTTCAAAATGATCGGGCCGACCAAAAGGACCCCAAGCCCATCTCCGCCATCGCCTGCCGGGAAGAGAGATAGCCGAATTCGATCAGGTCCTTACAATCTGGCCAGTTGCTTTGGTGCACAAACTATCCGATTTTCGCACTATCAGTCTAAATTTTTTTTACTTACCCAGCGCCCCGACGGCGGCTCCCAAAGCATCCAGCAGGGCGTCCTGCTCCGCCGGCTTAAGTGTCTCCATCATGGCGATGATCATCTCCATCTCGGATTCCAACAAAGCCTGATAAACCTCTGTCCCCTTCCGATCCAACTCGACAAAGACCTTGCGGCGGTCTTCCACGTCGTCCCTCACGCGCTTGACACAATCCTTGGCCACCAGCCGATCCACGACTCCCGTCATGCTGCTCAGCGCCAGCCCAGATTCGGCCGCCAATTCGGACATCGTGCAGCGACCTTTCCTTCCCAGCAAGCCCAAAGCAAACAATTCGCTGCTGCTCAGCTCCGAGGCCAATCCATCTACGGACGGCTTCAGGTAAAAACGCTTGATCAGAGCGTGGATATACTCATCGAGTAACCGCAATCGGTCGCTGGGACTTCGCTTAGCCATAAACTTTGAAAAAGTAGTTCGCGCTACAAACTATTCGACATATAAACTATAGCGCGCTTCCTGTCAAGTTCCTCGTTGAGCAAGAGGACCCGCCCCTACTCTTCCAGATATTTCTCCGGGTTTTTCTCGAAAGCTCGCTTGCAAGCCGCGGCACAGAAGTAATACGTCTGGCCTTTGTAGGCCGCCGTTGCCGCGGCTTTCTTCTCATCCACGTCCATGCCGCACACTGGATCTTTTGCCATGTCTTCTTCTCCTTGTCTGAACTGCTCCACTCGATGTATCGACCGACTTTTTTCTGTGTTTCTCTTTGGATCTCTGAGTCAGATATGCGCGCCGTCTCTTTAATTTTTCTGTAAGATCCAACTATAACCTCTATCCTTGGAGAAAAAAATCCTGCCATTGCCCGTACCCGCAAGTACTTTCTTTGAATCCTTTGGGTGAAACAAGATAGCGCGCACCCCTTTGGGGCTTTTTTTCAAGAGCGACCACTGGCGGCCCTCATCCTTGCTCAGGAAAACCCCGTCATTGAGACTTACATACATCATCTTTGGATCGTTAGGATCATAGGCAAATGTGTAAACTTCTTTTTTGGTGGGCAGACCGTCCACCTCTTTCCAGCCTCAAAAACAGTCCGGGCTGCGATAAAGCCCTTCAATCGTTCCCGCGTAGAGGTAAATGCCCCCCATTCCCGTTGGGATAGGTACCGATGTGAGAGACGTCATCTCATGTTCTGGACCGGCATCCACCCGAGACCAGTCTTTCGCTCCATTCTTGGTGCGATACAGCCTATGTGTTCCGGCCCATGCATGGAGCGTGCTGGGCTTCGTCGGATCGATCGCCAGAGCCTGAATGTCTTTCGTGGGAAGGCCTTTGGCCTCTTCGCTCCAAGTAACGCCTCCATCTGCGCTCTTGATGACTGAAAGATCACGTCCCCCGGCGTAGATGACCTTGGGATTGCTCGGATCAACGACAAGCGTCACGAAATCGTTACCCCGCACGTTTCCTTTGAGCAGGCGTTTCTTCCACGTCCGGCCTTCATCGCGACTCTCGTAAAGACCGTTGGCAGTTCCGGCCAAAAGAGTACCCTCCGGTCCAGCAATCGCTATAGACCTTAGATGGTCGATTGGCTGAGCCGACACATGACCGCCGCTCAAGACAGCGGCTGCACCCATTAGAATCGATAAGAATAAGTAGTTTGGCATATGTCTTCCTCGCTTAGAAATTATTTCGCTCTCAGTTATTATTCGATAATGAAACACTTTTATCGCGCGAGAGAGAGTTCGTCGTCAATGATAGCAGCAGAACTCACCCACGGCTCAGAAAAGACGGCGACAACGAACAATTTGGTTGTAATCTCTCCCTATCTGCGGGGAGATTCAAAGAGATTGAACTGGCCGGCGGAGGAGCTGCGGAAATGCTTCGCTGAGAGATGAGGCCGACCCTCCGGAATCCCAGCCTTCTTGCATGCCAGGTGAAAGAGGTCCGCCATTTGCCCGGCAAAGATTCCCTCACCGCGCATGCGTGTTTCAAAATTCGCGTCGTTGAGCTTGCCGCCGCGAATGGCGCGGATACGCTTGAGGATTTTGTCCTTGCGGTCCGGGAGATGGTGTGTGAGCCACTGTTCAAAAAGCGCCTTCACCCCAAATGGCAAGCGCAGCGCGGTGTATCCGGCAAAACTGGCACCGGCCTCCGCCGCGGCTCGGGCTATCGCAGGCGCTTCCGAATCCGTGAGGCCCGGAATCATCGGCGCCTGGAGGTAACCCACAGGGATTCCGGCCTCGGAGAGCATTTGGATTGCCGCCAGTCGCCGCCGCGGACTCGAAGTACGCGGTTCCATAATCGAAGACAGTTTGGGATCCAATGTCGTTAAGGAGATCGTGACGGCAGCGCACTGATAACGCGCCAGCTCGGAAAGAATATCGATGTCCCGGGTTACCAGATAGTTCTTGGTTACGATCATGACTGGATTGCGAAACTCCAACAGCACTTCCAAACAACGTCTTGTCAGCCCGCGCTTTTTTTCGACCGGCTGATAGCAATCCGTCACTCCGCTCATGCCGATCACTTGAGGATTCCACTGCCGACCGGCCAGTTCTCTGCGTAACAGCTCCGGCGCCTCTTCTTTGACCATGATCCTGGTTTCGAATTCCAACCCCGCCGAAAAACCAAGATACTCGTGGGTCGGACGGGCGTAGCAGTAACAGCAGCCATGTTCGCAGCCCCGGTAGACGTTGATGCTGGCGTCAAAGCCGACATCGGGGCTGTCGTTGTGGGCAATGATCGTTTTGGAAGCGTCGGCGAAAAACTGGGTCCGCGGGGACGAGATTTCGTCTCCAGGGTTCGCAGGCTCCGGGATCCGCTCCGTTGACTCGAAGCGGTTCTTGGGATTGCCCGCCGATCCCCGCCCGCGCACTGGAGGCATTGGAATCATGAGAATTTATGACCCCGCGCTTGCCGGGGCTCCTGTCGTGGGCGCCGCGGCCGGTGCCTCCTGCGCCGGTTTTGCTGCGGCAACCTTTGCGGCTTGCTTGGCGTCATGCGCCAGATGGCGTGTCAGTCGTTTGAGCAATTTTACTTTTCTTTGAATCTTTTTGAGTTTCTTGCGGTCTCGAGACGTCGTGAGAAGTTCCGCTTTCTGTTTTTTGAAATCGCGGATCTCCACCTTAACGGCATGGATCGCGTTCACGTCTTTTGTCGTTTCGTCGTAAGCGATACCCTTGGCCTGCGCAATGGCCTTTATCAGGGCCTCCTTTTCCATGCCGACGACGCCCGTAAGATCCGTTTCTTGCTTGGCGAGATCGCGCAATTTCGGCATGGGCAATTTTCTAAGGTCTTTAAGTTCCATTTTTGGGCTCCTCCCTTTACAAATCATCCTTTGCTAACATATTTTATCATAATACCAAAATGCCCCCAGCGCACAAAACCAAGCCGGCATCTAAACCGCAGGCGACCCGCGTCAAAAAGATCATCGACCGCCTCGAAAAGTCGCACCCTGACGCCAAGCTCGACCTTGTTTTCACAAATCCGCTGGAACTGCTGATTGCATTGATACTCGCCGCCCAAGCTCGTGACGAGCTGGTGAACCAAGTCACCGCAGACCTTTTCACGAAATATCGAACGGCCGGAGACTATGCCTGTACGCCAACGGCGAAACTCGAAGGGGACATTCGCAAAATCAACTTTTTCCGCACCAAAGCGCGCGCGATTCACAATTGCTGCAATGAAATCGTCAAGCGTTTCGACGGCAATGTCCCTGGTAGGCTAGAAGACCTCGTCACTTTGCCAGGCGTGGGGCGTAAGACAGCCAACATCGTCCTCGGTAACGCATTTGACCAGGATGCCATTGGCGTCGACACCCACGTGATGCGCCTATCGCAGAGACTCGGTCTGACAAAAAACGCCAACCCTGACAAAATCGAGGCCGACCTCATGCCTCTCGTCCCACTTACACGGCGCGTTCGCTTCTGCCACTTGCTCCAATACCATGGGCGAAGGGTCTGCCTGGCCAAAAGGCCGCGGTGTCCGCAGTGCTCGATCCGCCCCCTCTGCCCTTACCGCGAGAAAACAGTCTGAGCGGTTAGAACTGAAATTTCGCGATAGCTTTGCCAATATGTCTTATGCGCACCCATGGACCCCGCAACACGCTTAGGGAGGGGCCGTTGATTCCGTATCTGCAAGCTTCACCGACCACAAGCTCTTGAATCGATTTTATCGGTAGGCTCATCAAAGCCCCCCGCTCCGCGAAAACCACACCCCGTGAGAGACCGTCCGCTATAGTTCGATGGATCAGGAAGGATACTACCCCGGCAATGCCTCACTTCGAATTTTCTCCAAGTACGCCGTTGCATCATCGGGCAGGGAGGTAAAATTCAAGACAAGTCGGGTAGCGATGTTACCTTTTGTCGGATTGGCTTCCACCGCTTTGGCGTAAATGTCGGAAAGCGTGCCCGCGCCGTCCGCTGCGATCCGGACCTTGACGCTCACATTGCGCTCCACGCTGCCATCCAAGAGGACCTGAGCGCGATTTTCAGATAGTCTCTCGATTCGACCCGTAATGCTTTTCTCCGAAACTCTTTTCCCGTCCACAATGAAACACTCAATCGCAAGCGGTAGATCCAAATCGAAAAACCGCTCCGGCACCCCTTCGGGCATCGAGCAGGCATATGCCCCATCGAGGCCCTCTACCTCATAGACCTGAAAGGGCTCATGTAGCCCTTTATACTGTACACTCCAGTTTTTGCCCACTCGCACCACATCCATTACCCTCTCGTAGGTTGTCTGCGAGATCAGTACCTGTCCGCTGACGGTGCTGGACTCAATCCGGTAGGCCATGTTAACGGGAGTCCCCAGTGCGCCATACTTGGTTCTCTTTTCTGAGCCGATGTTTCCGACGATGACCGCCCCCGTGTTGATGCCAATGCCCATGTGGAGTTCAGGAAGACCCCGTCTTTTCTGATCAGCATTGAGCTTCGCCATTGTGCTCTGCATCTCCACGGCGCAGGCTACGGCGCGCTCAGGATCGTCCGCAGCAGCAACCGGAGCCCCGAAGAAAGCGAGAATGCCATCCCCTTGGAACTCATCCACCGTTCCTTGGTAGCGCGTGATGATATCGACCATCGGCTCCAAAAAGCGGTTCACGATTTGAATAACTTCGCCCGGCTCCATCCGCGATGACAGCGCAGTGAATCCCCGCAAATCGGCAACCAAAAACGTGACTTCCCGCAACTCACCTCCAAGCCTCAGCCCATTCGGAGAGTTTAACAGCTCATCGACAACCTCGCGGCTGAGATAACGCCCAAAGGTGTTGCGAATGAAATCGCGTTGCTTAAGCCCGTCGATCATTTTCTCGAAGGCATTGGCCAAACGGCCCACCTCGTCGCGGCTTCGTTTATTCGAGATGGCGACTTCCAGATTTCCGTGACTCACCTCTTCCGCCGCCGAAGTCAAATGTTGCAGCAGTCGCAGCATGCGCGAGGAAACGATGCCGAAGAGAATCAGCCCCAGGCCCAGGATACCCGTCGTGAAACCGAAGAGTCTCAGGGTGTTCGTCCGCACCTTCGCAGCGACAGGTTCGGCAAACTTGTTCAACATCAAAATAGCGACAACACGCCCATTGAGATTGAGCGGCGCATTGATTTGGAGGAACTGGTCGAATTCTCTGTTCCCCACCTCCCCGCCAAAAAGCCGGCTGTGCTTCATTTCCCCAGCCTGCCAAGTGTCCTCGGTACTTTGATAGGTGGCGGGAAACCAGCTGTGTATATGCACGGGACGGCCAATGTCGAAGATCGAGCGGCTCCCTTGCGGGGAGCACGGATTGCCGCCCACGGTTGGAAAACACGGATTGCCCACCTTGCGAGGATTTTGCGCCGAACCCCGAAAGGCGTTACTGCCGACGGCGATGTACTCAAAGCTGCCGCCCTCTCTCCGCCGCATGAGTACCGCGTTGTCTACCCCAAATTCTTTTTCGATACGATTAAGGACCTGCAGGGTATCCTGGTAGGCTCTGGTTTGCTTATCGGCGGGGCTCCTAAGGGCGTCGATGCCCACTGGGTCCAGCCATGTAACGCCGCGCTCGGCAAAGAACTCAAGGCGCGAAGCCAGGACCTTGATCTCATAATCCCGGCTGTCCTGGTAGTAGCGCAAAGCAAGCGGCACGACCGCGACAACCAAGATTAATAGAAACAGGACAATATTCTTAAATACGATGGAACGAAAAAACGCTGGCCGCCCAGAAGTTGTGTCTGCTGTCATCGAAAGACCTCCAGGCTATAGTTTTTAAATCATTATACACCCTGGGAATTCAAATCCATCAGGCGTCGGAACGACCTTAAAACCTCCCACGAACGAAGAAAGTTCCATTGCCGAAACACTCATCCGAATCCACCAGGGACTCCGCCCCGAACAACTCATTCAATTCTTCCCCAATCAGATTTTTACTGTCACAATGATTGCTATGGGCGTATTGACTGTTGCCGACATTCTCCTGATTCTGCATGCAGCCGGGGACGCCGGTTCGTGTCCAGGCGGCGGTTGTGCATTGCGTCCGGAGCATGAATTTAAGTATGGTGTTTCTCCCCCGCACTTTGTTGACGTGCGTTTCGGCAACGAGAGAACCACCCTTGCGCGAGTTTTACATTACGGGCCGATAAAGACGGCTTGCTGTGTTATTTATTAACGAGGGCGCCAACCTGCACCGGCAGGCGAAAGAGAATTCGACGATATCAGGGGTCGGGCATGTTCTCTGATCGGCCCGCGGGCGTACAACCAAAACACTCCAGCAAGAAAGGATATTCACAATGGCCTGGTTCAATATTGCCATCGCCGGTTTATTTGAGGTCGCCTGGGCAATAGGCTTGAAATATACCGGCGGTTTCACAAAATTCTGGCCGAGTTGCTTTACCTTAGCCGCGATGCTTGCGAGTCTTTTTTTTCTGGCCCAAGCTTTGAGGACTATACCCGTCGGCACGGCATACGCCGTGTGGACCGGCATCGGTGCGCTGGGGACGGCTTGCCTCGGTATCATTCTTTTTGCGGAATCTTCGGCTCCCCCAAGGCTGCTCTGCATCATGCTAATCATCGCAGGGATCACCGGGCTTAAGTTGACCTCTCCGGAGTAAAGCGGCGCAGCCGTAAATGGGGTCTTTGGAGAATACTGAGAAGTCGCCAGCGAAGCCCGTACTGATCGATAATGCGTCTATCGCGCGTTTGGGAACGGAGAGGCAGCACGCTGTCCAGGAGACGCGTGAACATTGTGCCCTCGCTGCCTCGTCGCAGTATGACATCGCGGTGTTAAAGGTTAGATTGCCTCATCAAGCCATGGGGGAAGTAAGTCTTGGAAAGCGCCAAGATTGTGCTAACGTCTAACTGACCCGCTTTTAGCGCCTGCGGTTCTAAGTCCCATGATAGACCCTCTCTGTACGCCTCCGTCCCGATCCGGAATGCTCCGTGAGGCGCGGGCGCTTCTTGAGTTTCCACGGCTCATTCTTCGCTTTCCGGAACTGGCGCGGCAACCCCGGGGGCGTGGCCAGCCCGTGCTGGTTCTTCCCGGCTACGGCGCCGGCGACGGCTCAACGGTTTTTCTCAAGAGCTACTTGCGCCTTATGGGTTACTGGGTTACCGGCTGGCACCTCGGGCGCAACTCCGGCAATGTGGCCGAGCTGCTGCCCCGCTTGTTGAAGCGCATTCTGTCACTTCACCGCAAATCCCAACAAGAGATCCGCATCATTGGTTGGAGCTTGGGGGGATTTCTCGCCCGAGAGATTGCCCGCGAGCGCCCGGACATCGTCCACCGCATCATCACGTTGGGGACTCCCGTCATCGGTGGCCCCAAGTATACGATTGTGGCTCACGCTTTTCGCCGCCGCGGCATTGACATGGACGCCATCGAGGCCGAAATCGAGGCGCGCAACCGCATCTTGCTCCTCACGCCCGTGACGGCAATTTATTCGCGCGCCGACGCGATTGTCGCGTGGGAAGCCTGCATCGATCGGACCGCCCCAAACGTCGAGCACATCGAGGTCCGGACATCACACATTGGATTCGGATTTTGCCCCGAGGTCTACAAAATCATCGCACAGCGGCTCGCCAGCGACAGCCACGAAGGCCGGCCATCACAGCTCGACGAGGCCGTTGACACCCGGACACCGGCGCGTCGCCGCCGCAAACGGGGTTAGGAGATCACGGGTCGCTCTTTCGCCTAGCATATGGAAATGACTATCCTACTTTGGCTCATCGGGGCAGCCCTCGTCGTCCTCGGGATAACGGGCCTCATCCTCCCGGCGTTACCCGGAGCCCCTCTCTTATTCCTTGGTTTTCTTTTTGC
>JBFJNS010000101.1:0-8673 GCA_041618055.1 Binatia bacterium | reverse complement strand
TCGCAAATCCAGTGGCCATTGACCTGTTCGTTGATGCGCGGCTTAAAGCGCGCAATGCGATTCTGGTAAGTCTCGACGCTAATATTGCAGCCGGTGCTGCAACCCGGACAAATCGACGGCGTTTTTTGCAGATACCAAACGCGCACTTTAAAGCGGAAATCCCGATCGGTGAGCGCGCCCACGGGGCAGATGTCCACGACATTGGCGGCGAGAGGATTGTCCAGCACCGTTCCTGGAAATAGGGCTATCGTCGAATGGTCGCCACGGTGGATCACTGACAGCTCGCTGGTATGGGTGACTTCCTGCAGGAAGCGCACGCAGCGCGTGCATTTGATGCAACGCTCGCCGTCGAAGACCACGTTGGGGCCGAATACTTCTCGCTTTCGATCGTGCTCCTTTCGCTCCTCGAAGCGGCTGGGCTCCCGATTATGCTGCATGTAGTAGTCTTGCAGCCAGCATTCTCCTGCCTGGTCGCAAATCGGACAGTCCAAAGGATGATTGACCAGGAGAAACTCCATAACCGCCTTGCGCACGGCCAGCACCTTGGGGCTGTGCGTCAGAACGGCCATGCCCTCGGCGACCTGGGTATTACAGGCGATCTGGAGTTTGGGCATCTTTTCGATCTCGACGAGACACATGCGGCAATTGCCGGCGATGGAAAGCTTCGGGTGATAGCAGTAGTGGGGAATCGAGACCCCCACTTCCGCCGCCGCTTGAATGACGGTCTTACCCTTGGTCGTCGTGACCTCTTTTCCGTCGATGATGATCTTAACCGGATCCATAATCAGTTCACCGCCGGCACCGTGCAACGCTTCTGGCTGATGTGGGCTTCGAATTCTTCACGGAACTTGCGAATAAAAGCCCCCGCCGGCATGGCCGCCGCGTCGCCAAAGGGACAGATCGTGTTACCCATGATGTTGCCGCTGACGCTGAGAATCAAATCGAGATCCTCCTTTTCTCCCTCGCCGCGCTCGATACGGTGAAAAATCTTTTCCATCCAGTGGCAACCCTCGCGACAGGGACTGCATTGACCGCAGGACTCGTGGGCATAAAAGCGCGCCACGTTCCAGGCTGCCCGCACCATACAAGTCGTATCGTCCATGACGATCATGCCGCCGGAGCCGAGCATGCTGCCCGCCGCTTGAATGGACTCATAATCGAGGTTGACTTTTTCGATTTCATCAGGCCGCAACACGGGCATGGAGCTGCCGCCCGGGATGACTCCCTTGAGTTTCCTGCCGTTGGGCACGCCGCCACAGTCCTCTTCGAGAAGTTTCATAAAGGGGTAACCCATCTCGACTTCGTAGACCCCGGGCTTGGCGATGTGTCCGCTGACGCTGAATAGTTTCGTCCCTTTGCTTTTCTCCGTCCCCATGGCCGCGTACGCAGCCGCCCCTCGCTCAATAATCCACGGCAGGGCCGCCAACGTCTCGACATTGTTGACCACTGTCGGACAGCCGAAAAGCCCGTGAGTTGCCGGGAAAGGGGGTTTCACCTTTGGCCAGCCTCGGCCGCCTTCGAGCGATGACAACAACGCCGTTTCTTCGCCGCAGATATACGCTCCCGCCCCGCGATGGACAATCACGTCTACGTCGTAGCCCGAGCCCAGAACGTTCTTGCCGATGTAGCCGGCCTGGGTCGCCTCGGCGACCGCCTGCTCCAATATCTTGGCGCCGAAGACGAGTTCGCCGCGAATATAAATGAACGCCGTATGGGATTGAATGGCATAGGCGGAGATCAGCGTGCCTTCGATGATCGCATGAGGATCCTGCTCGATGAGCAATCGGTCTTTGAACGTGCCCGGCTCGCTTTCATCGGCGTTGCACACCAGATACTTCGGCTTGGGGCTGTCCTTGGGCACGAAGCTCCATTTCATACCCGTCGGAAAGCCGGCGCCGCCGCGGCCCCTCAATCCCGACGCTTTCACTTCTTCGATGAGCTGAGCGGGAGGCACGCTTCCCAGCACCTTTTCCAGCGAACGGTAGCCGCCACGGGATTTATAAACCTCCATGGTGTGGGATCGCGGAACCCCGATGTTACGCAACAATAGCTTTTCCATCTCTAACAGCCACGGTCTACTTTAACGATTGGAGAATCTCGGCAATCTTCTCTTCCGTCAGGTTCTCGTAATAGTCGTCGTTGATTTGCATCATGGGCGCCGTGCCACAGGACGCAAGACACTCCACCTCTGAGAGGGTAAATCTGCCATCGGCCGTTGTCTGCCCGACCTCGATGCCCAGCGTCCTTTTAACAAACCCCGTCACTTTTTCCGTGCCCCGCAGCGCGCACGACAGCGTGCGGCAAACTTGAATATGGTATCGGCCGATGGGCTTCACGTTGAACATGGTGTAAAAACTCACCACGCCATGCACCCGAGCCGGCGGCTGATCCATGAGCTTTGCAACATAGGCAATCGCTTCGTGGCTCAAATGGCCGAATTCCTCTTGCGCGAGATAGAGCACAGGCAGCATCGCCGCTTCTTTTTTCGGATAGCGACGCACCGTTTCTTCGAACTTCTTGAGGGTTTCAGGAGAAAATTCTACGGCCATCGTCGATTTCTCTGGGCGTTCAGCGGTCGCACTCCCCGCCGATCATATTCACCATGCCGAAGGTCGGAATAACATCCGCCACCATGTGCCCTTTGATCATCTCGTGAAAGGCCCCCATGGCAATAAAACAGGGAGGCCGGACTCTCACGCGATAGGGCCGACCCCCGCCGTCGCTGACGATGTAAAAGCCCAGTTCGCCATTGGCGCCTTCCACCGCCGCATAGACATCGCCGGGGGGAACAAGGATCCCTTCCATGATGATTTTAAAGTGATGCATCAGGCCTTCGATGCTGTTATAGACCTTTTCTTTCTCCGGCAGCACAAAGTGCGGGTCGTCGATCCACACGGGCCCGATCGGGAGTCTCTCCAACGCCTGCTCTACAATTCTCATGCTCTGCTCGATTTCCTGAATGCGGCACACAAAGCGATCATAGTTATCGCCCTTGGTGCCCAAAGGGATCTGGAAATCGAACTGATCGTAGGCGAGATACGGATACGCTTTGCGAACGTCGTAGTTCACTCCGCTGGCGCGCAAGATGGGACCCGTAAGGCTGTACGCAATGGCCGTTTCCGGCGAGATCTTGCCGATGTTCGATATGCGATCGATGAAGATACGGTTGCGCGACAACAGGCGGTCGCAATCATCCAGTAACTTGCGAATGATTTTGAACATTCCCGTGACCCGCTCGCGAAAGTCCGGCGGCAGGTCGTGCTTCACGCCACCGATCCGCACATAAGTCACCGTGAGACGCGCGCCGGTCAAACCTTCCACGAGACGGGTGATAAGCTCCCGCCCCTCGATCATGTAAAAGGCCGCAGTGATGGCGCCGAGCTCCGACGCGGCCATGCCGCAGCAGGTGAGGTGATCGTAGATTCGCGCCAGTTCGCTGATGATGACGCGAATGTATTGGCAGCGCGGCGGCGTCTCGACACCGATCAGCTTCTCCACTGCCAGCGCGTAGCCGACGTTATTGATCAGGGAGGAGGCATAATTGAGTCGATCCGTATATGGAATGACCTGCGTCCAGGTGGCTTGCTCGCAGCTCTTGTCGAATCCTCGGTGGAGAAAACCCACCTCCGTTTCGCAGTCGAGAATCTTTTCGCCTTCGAGCTTGAGATTGAACTTGATGGTGCCGTGGGTCGCAGGATGCGACGGCCCCATCTGCAGTTCCATAATCTCCTGTGGCAGTTCTTTGCTTTCAGCCTTCATCGCATTCCCAGAACTGAGACGATCAGTTCTTCTTTCCCAGGGTGCTTTTCAAGCGCAGCAATTTATTATGCGAGCGTTCATCCACAAACGTCCCCGCCACTTCTCGCTCGGGAACACGCGGCTGGCAGAGATTCACCGGATAGTCCTTACGCAGGGGATGCCCTTGGAACTCCTCATAGAGCAGGATACGTTTCAAATTTGGATGGCCCGAGAATTTGATGCCGAATAAGTCCCAGACCTCTCGTTCCAGCCAGTTCGCTCCCGCCCAGATGGGCGTCAGCGATTCCACCACCGGATCATTCTCAGGCACCGGGACCTTCACGCATAACCGCCGCTGGCCCTGCAATGAAAACACGTGATAGACGATCTCAAACCGGGGGTCTTTCTTCTTCCAGTAATCCACCGCCGTGATGTCGCTTAGAAAATTGAAATCGAGCTTGCTGTCTTCCTTCAGAAAGCCGAAACTCTCGCGTAAACCGTCCCGCGCAAGAGTTACGACTTCATCCCCGTGGGAGACTTCCGTTGCGAGAACCTTGTGAGACAGCTTCTCCTGGATATATTCGAGATTGGGGCTCGTATCAGACATGAAAAATCAATCCCACTCCAGCGCCCCTTTTTTCCAAACGTAGACGTATCCAATGGTCAGAATAAGGAGGAATATGGTCATTTGAACCAAGCCAAAAAGCCCCAGGCTGCGAAAATAAATAGCCCAGGGGTAAAGAAAGACGACCTCAATATCGAATATCAAAAACAACATGGCTACCAAATAGAAGCGCACGGAAAAACGAACTCGCGCATCCCCTCTGGGCGCATTTCCTGATTCGAAAGGTTCCCCCTTGGCGGGATTGAAGCTCTTGGGGCCAATTTTCTGGGCTATAACGAGCAGAGCAAGAACGATGACTCCTGCCAAGGCAAAGATGATAACCAGCGGAAAATACGGATCATTCATTGCGGACGACTACTTCAATGACCACACCACCCCGCCGAGAGCGACCGCTTTGCCTCGCGGGAAATCGTTGACTTCAGAAATTTTACTATTGGAAAAACCATGAGTTGTCAAGGTAACCTTCTCGATCGTTTCGAGCTTAGAGCGTGGCGGCGGCTTCTGCATGCCGATCGTCTCCCAAGCGGGGTTGTCAAACGCGTCATATGATTCTCGCAGCGAGCGGGGAGACAAAGGTTTTGAACCGCGATGGCGCGCGGAGGATATCGCGTTGTTTGAGACAAGCGGGAAGAACAATTTATCCTTTGATCACACCAACGGGGCGAAACCGGGCCACGCGCTTTGATACTTCGGCTTTGTCCATGGTTTCGACAACCTCCGCTACGTCTTTATAGGCATGGGGCATTTCTTCTGCCATCGTCCCGCGCCCCTGATAGCGAGCGACAACGCCGCGGCTTGCCATTTCCTGATCGATGTTGATACGTTGGCTTTGCTTTTTCGACTGGGCCCGGCTCATGACTCGTCCCGCGCCGTGGCAGGTGCTACCGAATGTTTTTGCCATCGCCGCCTCAGTTCCCACGAGCAAATAGGAGTAGCGCCCCATGTCGCCGGGAATGAGAACCGGCTGGCCGATTTGCTGATACGCTGCCGGGATCTGAGAGTGGCCAGGGGCGAATGCGCGGGTCGCCCCCTTACGGTGAACGCATAACCGACGTTTTTCACCCGCTACGAAATGGTCCTCGATCTTGGCTATGTTGTGGCAGACGTCGTAAATCAGGGAGAAGCCAAGCTCCCGGGGACTGATGCCCAGAGCCTTGAGGAAAGCTTTTTCTGCTTGGCTCATGATGACCTGGCGGTTGGCCCAGGCATAATTTGCCGCCGCGGCCATGGCGGAAAGGTAGTCCTGGCCCTCAGGCGATGGAATCGGCGTGCATGCAAGCTGCCGGTCCGGCAGCGAGATTCCGTACTTGCTCATCGCTTTGTTCATGACTTTGAGGGTGTCCTCACAAGTCTGATAGCCGAGGCCGCGCGAGCCCGTGTGAATCAATATCACGATCTGATCCTTAAACAGTCCCAGGGTATCAGCCGCCTTTTGGAGATAGAGCTCTTCGACGCGACCAATCTCGAGGAAATGATTCCCCGACCCCAGCGTGCCGACCTGCTTGAGCCCTCGTTCCAGCGCCCTGTCGCTCAGCAGTTCGGCGTCTGCGGTCGCCAGCCTTCCGCCCTCTTCCATGTACAAGAGATCCTCGTCGCGTCCATAGCCCTGCGACACCGCCCAGCGCGCCCCGTCGCCCAGCAATCGTTTTTCATCCTGCCTGGAGAGCTTGGGGATCGCCCCTTCCGACCCGACTCCGGACGGGATCGATGAAAAGAGCGCTTCGACAATACGGGGAATTTGGTTTTTGATCTGCTCGAAGACCAAACTGGTCTTCACGAGGCGAACCCCTCAGTTGATGTCGTAACCAACGCCTCCGGGGGAAATCACTCCCTCATCCACGTCCACCGCCGCAACGCCGCCGATGGGAAAACCGTAACCCCAATGAATGTCCGGCATGGCCAGGGAATAGCCGACGATCCCTGGCAGATGAGCGACGTTCATGACTTGCCTCAAGCTGTTGTCATCCTTGAGGTTCGCGATCAGTTTTTCGGTGGCATAGATTCGCCCGGGCACTCTCATGCCCCCCTGCCGGGGAATCTCCCACAGACAGTCTTCGATGCGCTTGAGATTAATCTCTTCTGCTGCCATTTCGCATTCTCACAAAGTAAGACTATCAAATTCTAGCGCGGAAAAAACGGTCCGCCGGCAGGCAATCTGTCCCCCTTCTCTGTCCCCCTAAATGAAGCGCCTGAAGCTGGATTGCCCTATTACATTTTGCCTGCCGTCCTGCCCTGGGTCGCCTTTTGGAAACGGCAAATCCTTCTTCGTTCACTCTTCGCGTATCAACCATTGATCCCGATGAGAAATCCTGGAGATGCTTCGACGAGGCTCATCAGGATCGGGTAACTCCTGAATGATTTCGGCGCTCCTCCGTTCGTCCCCTCGGTCAACCTCAAGACAGGCTCTTACCTTCTCTAAGGTCGGAGGGGAGTTTTTCAGGACAATCACCAATTCTGGTACCCAAAGGCCGATACACTCCCGCCGCTGTCCGCACGGCGACGCTTTTCATGGCCTCGACGACTACACGTCAAAGATAACCCTGGCACACCATGAGCCATCTTCCTGCCAAATCTTGAAGCCGTGATACGTGACCCCTTTGATTTCGGTGTGAAAGCGGTGGCGCGTCAGGTTTAGTTTTTCTCCGCCGATGGTGCCATCGACCCGTTCATCCGTGAAGTAAACCACCTCGCAGCTCTTACCGATGAAACCGCTCAAATTGAACTGCGCGAGCAACTCGCACAACCAGGCGTGCAACAGTTCCTCCAGCCCGCCCGCGGAGACGGAGACTTTGACTTCCTCGCGCACCTCGATCGTGTCTGGATCTGCGATGAGGGCATAGAGCGCCTGGGCTGCAGAAGAAAAAAGCGTGGGGATATCGGCGGCGGTTACTTCGATTCCCAGGTCGGCGGTGTGTTCGATCTCGTGGAAGCCGGTCCGCTTCTCAGTCATGAGCAGATGCTTCGGGTTCTCGCGCCACGATCATCGGCAGCATGGCGTCCCGGATTACTTTTTCGCTGACTTCGCCGAACTTGTCCTTGAACCGGTCCAGCGGCACCACGGCTTTCGCCATGTTGCGATGGCCACCGGCGCTGCCAATATCGTCGTATAGCTTCTTCATGATGTCACCGGCGCTTTTTCCGTAACCGACATTGCGCACCGAGATCACGACGCGGTTTTCCACCAAGCCGGAGACCACTCCCCAGTCAACGCCTTCAATCTGCAGGCAAAATTCCGCCATTTGGGGAATGACATCCTCGCGATTAATTTCACCCATATGGATGACCGCCACACCGTTATGCAACTGTAGACGGCTGAGCGCTCGTCCCATGGCTTCAAGATCCCCCCGCGGCAGGGAGGGCCTTTCGATCCGAGTGATCAGCGCTTTGTTGGCAAACGGGTAAAGATAGGAAAACGCGCTTAAATCGGCAAGTGTGTTGCCACGTTCCAGGAACAGCGTATCGGTTTTAATCCCGTAAAGCAGAGCCGTCGCCAATCGCTGCGACGGTTCCATCCCGGCTGCACGTAGATACTCGGTAAAGATCGTGGAGGTTGCGCCATAGCCGGTCCGTAGATCGGTGAAGCGAGCCTTAAAATTCGTTCTTTTGGGATGGTGATCGACCACGAGGTCAACTTTTTCGAGCGGCCTGTCGAAATAGGGGGGCTGGACGTCCACGAGCGCCAGATGCGCGTCGTCTTTGTTCAGGTCTTCGTAAGTAATGCGGTCGATATGTATGTCCAAGAGGCGGATCATGGCCACATTCTCCGGACGCGTCACCTCTCCAAAGGTGACAATCGGAGTGGTCGGTCGGTTGCGGCCCACCAGCTCACGCAACGCCAAGGCACTGCCGATGGCGTCCGGATCAGGGTCGTGCTGGAGCAGAATGTAAATCTTGTTCTTCCCTCCAAAAAGCGAACGGATCCTTTCCACCTTCTTGCGGTTCAAGGTATCGAGCAACCTCGTGGCGCAAAACTCCTCGAAGATATCAGGCAACTGAAGCTGTTTGAAAAGAGGGTCGTCCGGTGCCTTGGCGCCGTTCTTGTCCGGCACAAGCGCGAGAATGCATAGGCTCTTATCTAGACTTCTCAAGAGGCGGTAAATCTCGTCCTGAAACGCCCTGTCCCGCGTAAAGATAATCGCTTGATCCATATGATGCAGCTTAATTTTCTTGTAGGTCTCTCCCTTGACAAGATCGCCCTGGCGAACGTTGCCCCCCTGCCGCTTGATTTGTTTGGCCGCATCCGCATGCTGGACAAGAAACAAGACCTCCGCCTGCTTGGCGGCAACGTTGCGCATGAAATGGAACAAGAG
>JBFJNS010000100.1:0-8675 GCA_041618055.1 Binatia bacterium | reverse complement strand
GCCGCCGCGGTGATGGCGTCGAAGGTGCTTCAGGAAACCGTGACCCACCGGTCCACCTATACCATCGATCCGATCGGCATGGTGACTCTTTTAGGCACTGCCGCCGCGCTGATCTTGGGCTTGCAGCAGACGGCCAGCGCGGGTTTAGGACTCGGCGCGGCGGTTTCATTTGCGTTATTCGGCTTGATGCTCGGTTCACTCCTTCATTTCGAAAGACGCGTCGCGGCACCGCTCCTGGAGCTGGCGCTTTTTCGCGCGCGCGTTTTTACCTCGGGGGTTGTCAGCCTCTTCATGGTTTCCCTCTGCCAGACGGCGATCTTTTTTCTGTTGCCGTTTTACTTTCAGGGTATTCTTCACTTCAGCCCGACGCAGGTGGGGTTTACGCTGATCTTTTTTTCGCTCGTGATCGTTTTTCTCGCGCCCGTTGGCGGGTGGTTGTCAGATCGCCTGGGCTCTCGACTGCTGTGCACGCTGGGGACCGTTTGCACCGTCGTTAGCATTGCGCTCATGTCGCGCTTGGACGGTGACTCTCAGATCGTTTCGATTCTGATTCCGCTTGTCGTGATGGGTTTGGGGTGGTCGTTCTTTCAGTCGCCCAATCTTAGCGCCATATTCAGCGCCGTGGGCGCGGATAAACTGGGAGCGGTCAGCGGGGTGACGTTAACGGCGGCGAACGTCGGCAACGGGGTAGGAGTCTCGATGGCAAGCCTGTTATTCGCGGGATGGCTGCGCTCCTACGGCCTTAGCGGCACGGGGGTTCCCCCTTATACGGCGTGGGGTCAAAACCCGCCGGTTTTCATCGCAGCTTTTCAAAATTCCTGTCTGGTGCTCGCAGCTTTGGCCGTGATCGCGGTCGTCGCCTCAGGAATGCGAGGAGGTAAAAATCGGTCCCCGTCCGAAAGCTAGGCAAAGACGAAAGAGAGACGCAAGCCGCGGCGATGGTTCCCGCGTTACACGTTTAGGACCTGGCCACCGCCTTTTTTCTCCACTTGCTGCAACACAAGCGCCCCCAGGGCAACGTCAGCCACACCCTGCCCGGCGTTGTTTTTATAGAAAGTAATCTGGTCCGCCTTGGTCCGGCCTTCTTTGTTGCCCGCCAGGATGTCTCCGATCTCGATGAGCTGCTCCCACTTGAGGACTCCGCGTTGGACCGGGTCGTATATGTCAGCCTGCTCATCCTGGATCGCCTGTTGAATTGAAACGATGCCGTGAACGTGGCTGCGAGCCAAGGTGGCATCGTCGATCTCGCGCCGCTTGGCGGCGGTGAAGCCACCCGTGACGAGCCCCACGTTGCTGCCGACGATGGTGGTGACGTGTTGGCCGGGCTCGAGCCAACTGCCGTCGAACACGGGGACACTGGAGTTGGTGGCCGCTAGAATGATGTCAACGCCCCGCACGGCTTCCTGCGCCGATGCCACCGGGGTGACATTGAGGTTGGTCACAGACGCCATCTCTTCTGCAAATGCTTCGCGGTTTTGCGCTCTACGGCTGTAGACTTTTACCGTTTTCAGCTTGCGCACCTGCACGAGGGCAAGGAGATGATTTTTTGCCTGCCCGGCGGCGCCAAAAATGCCGACGCTCGAGGCATCGGGACGGGCAAGCAAATCAGTGCCGACGGCGCTCGTCGCGGCGGTCCGCAGGCCCGTGACCGCAATATTGTTGGGCAGTTCAGCGCAGGTGATTTCGCCAATGATGATACCTTTGAGCTCCCCCTCGGCTGCATCATAAAGAACGATCACGGGGTGGTTAAGACGCGGGTACACCTGTTCTTGGGCCATGGGCTTCACCCATTCGCAGTGGGTCATGAGCCCGGTCGCTCCGGCCGCCGGCACGCCTCCCTGGTGAACGCTCACGCGCACCCCCGTCGGAATGTGTATGCGCCGGCGGGGCGTGTTGAGGCGCGGATTTTCTCCCCATTCACGGAATCCCGTGCGCACGGCCTCTACGGCCTGCGCCATGGTCACAATGCCTTTTATTTCCTCTGGGTGAACTAGCCGTGGCTTCATAAGTTTCTCTTTGCTATTTTTCCTCAGATTTTGAGGGTTACCTTGTGTGGCGGTTTCGCGGGACTTAAAGCGTCGAAGCTACCCCAGGCCGGCGAACGAGCTCTTCGCCCCAGCGCTTCAAATTAGTGAAACCGTCTTCCATGGACACGCGGTAGCGTTCGCGCCGCACATAGAAGGGGATGAAGGTAACGTCCGCGAGAGAATAGTCCCCGGCGATAAAAGATTTCCCAGCCATTTCCCCGTCCAATCTTCGCAGGTGAGTGAGCAGTCGCTCGCGAGCCTTTTCCGGCTCTTTGTCGTGGGCGATGTCGTGCGCTGCCGGATGAATTCGGCTATTGAAGAAATCGACCCAGATTCTCACCTTCGCTCGTTCATAGGAACTCTGCGGCAACAACGAAACCTTCGGGTACACTTCCTCGAGGTACTCGTTGATGATGGCCGATTCGTAGATTACCGCATCGCCATCGACCAGCACCGGCACTTTGGCGTAAGGATTTAGTTCCAACAGGTCCTTGGGCTTATTTTTTAGATCCACTTCAACCAGCTCGTACGCAAGCTTTTTCTCGGACAGGACAATCCTTGTCCTGTGAGCATAGGGTCAGGTATGGCAGGAATAGAGTTTCATTTGAATGCCCTCCTTGCTGATTTTGCCGCGTGTCCGCGAACCGCTGGGAGACAGCCGGAAATGACGTTTTTGGTGCAGATAAAGTGATCGGACCCCAGCAAAACTTTCCCAAAAACTTTAACTACCATCCCACAGACGGCATCGCAAGGCAATTTTGCCGGTAATACTACCAGCTTCGCGATTCGAGGCGGTCCTGGAGAGCGTCGCCGACGAGATTGAGCCCTAAGACGGTAATCATAATCGCCAAACCCGGGTAGGTGGTCAAATGGGGCGCCACGAGGAGAAACTGCCGTCCTTCGTTTAACATCGCGCCCCAGGAAGGGGTTGGCGGCTCGACTCCCAAGCCCAAGAAACTGAGGCTTCCTTCGGCAATGATAGCGGCAGCCAAACCGAAGGTGGCCTGAATCAACAGGGGTGGAAGGAGGTTCGGAAAGAGGTGGCCGAGGATCACGCGCGCAGGTTTGCAGCCTATGGCGCGGGCTGCCTGGATATATTCTTTTTCCTTCAATCCCAGAATCTCGCCTCTGACCAGGCGCGAGTATCCTGTCCAGCTAATAAGGCAAAGCGCCAGTACGACATGGCCGAGGCCGGGTCCCAATACGGCGGTGAAGGCGATGGCGAGAAGAATGTCCGGAAACGCCATCAGCACGTCGACCACCCGCATCAGAACCTGATCGACCCAGCCGCCGTAATAGCCCGCGACAGCTCCGACAAGAAATCCGATGGAAAGCGAAACCGCAACCGTGCTCAAGCCGACGAGCAAGGAAACCCGACTGCCATAAAGTGTCCGACTCAAAATGTCGCGGCCTAGTTTGTCCGTTCCAAGCAGGTGTTCGGGGGAGAACGCCAGCAAGTCTTTTTCAAGATTTTGTTGTGTCGGGTCATAGGGCGCGAGAAAAGGCGCCAGAATCGTGCAAGCAACGACCAAAACAAGGAGGGCACAGCCGGCGTAAAACCAGAATTTATTCCCCATAGGTGATTCGTGGATCGATTAAATGATAGACAACATCAGTGAACACGTTGACCAAAAGATAGCTCGTTGCGATCACCAGAACGCATCCCTGGACGAGCGGGTAATCCCGAGTCTGAATCGCCTGGATGGTCAGCCGTCCGATACCGGGCCAGGTGAAAATAGTCTCGGTGATAATGGAACCGGCAAGCAACGACCCGAACTGCAGCCCGACGATGGTGACGACGGGAAGCAGCGCGTTACGGAGCATATGTTTCAGCCACACCTTGTGTTCCGGAAGGCCTTTCGCGCGCGCCGCCTTGACGTAGTCTTCACGGACGATTTGCAGCAGGCTGGCTCGCAGCATGCGCGTGAGGATCGCTGCCATCGCCAGCCCCAGAGTCAGCGAAGGTAGGATCAAGTGAGCCGGGCCGCCGCGACCCGATACGGGAAGCCAACCGAGCTGAATCGATATCGTGATCATGAGCAGCGGACCAAGCCAAAAATTGGGCATGGAAAGGCCGAGCAGGGAGAAACCGAGAGCGCTACGGTCCATCCAACTCCGCGGCCTCCTCGCGGCGAGAGTCGCGAGCGGAAAAGCGATGACGATGGCGACGAGCATCGCACAAAGAGTCAGCTCCATCGTCGCCGGGAGCCGCGCCAGAATGAGCTCGGTCACCGTGGAACTCGCGTACAGCGAACGCCCTAAGTCCCCCTGTGCCAGGGAGCGAAGAAATTGGATGTATTGCGTTATTACCGGCTGGTGGAGCCCTAGCTGGCGCCGCAGCTCTTCCTTGTCGGCGGCAGTCGCGGTTTCACCCAACATGACTTCAACGGGATCACCGGGAACGAAGTGAATGAGAAAAAATACCAGGGTTAGCGCGCCGAGCAGCGTCGGCACGAAAAGGAGCAGGCGGTGGACGATGTATCGCTTCACGTGGTCGGTGCGGGGCGATGCAGTGAGACGCTCTTTAAGGAAACCAGATCTCCGTCAGGGTATGGAGTGAAACCGCTGATCGAGGGACTCCTGACAACCACATTCTTGACCCACCAGAGGGGTATGTAGGGCAAATCCTGGCTTAAGATTTTTTGGATCCGGCTGTACAGCCGTTTTCGCTCATCGACGTCGGTCGACCTGCGTCCTTGCTGCAAAAGCTCATCGACCGCGGGATTACGGTAATGGCCGCGGTTATCCCCGTCGGGAGGAATGCTGGCTGAATGGAATAGGTTGAAATAAATATCCGGGTCTAAAATTCCGACCCAGGCGAGCGAAAAGAGGTGATAGTTGCCATTTCGAATGTCGCTGTAGAAAGTTCCCCACTCGAAGGTTCGGATCTCCAAATCAATGCCGACTTTTTGCAATTGGTCTTTGAAAGCTTCCGCAATGCGGCGACGCAAATCGACGTTAGTCGTTTTGAAGGAGAGCTTAAACCTTGGCCGCGGACCGTCTCCGTCGGGATCCGGAAAACCCGCTTCATCAAGGAGCCTCTTGGCGTTCTCCGGATCAGAGGGCCACTGCGAGACGTTCGGTTCGTAGGCCCAGTGCAGAGGCGAGAGCAAACCGGTCGCGCGTGTTGCCTGATCTTTCAATAAGTGACGGATTACCGCGTCTCGGTCGATGGCGTGGGCCAGGGCCTGTCTCACTTTCCGCTGACTGAGAATCGGATGAGTCAAGTTGATCCCGAGGTACTGAAACGTCGTCCCTTGGTTTATTTCGACGACCGCCTCGGTGTTGCGCCGAATCCATGGGATTATGTCCGGGTCGATGTCGTTCTGCAGGAATTGAATCGTGCCCTTCTTGAATTCCAAGACCCGGACCATCGCGTCCGGCACGATGTTGAAAACCAGGCCCGGAACCAGAGGCTTCCCTTGCCAGGAAGAAGCATTCGCTCTCAGAAGAACTCTTTCTCCGGGGCGGATTGATTCGAGGACAAAAGAGCCGGAACCCGGCGGGGGCTTGGCGCGGGCGAATCGCTCACTTGCGGCCGAGTTTTCGGGAACGATGCCGATCGTGCAGTGCTCCAAAAACGGGGCGAAAGGAGCCGCGAGGCGGAAGCGAATCTGATATGGCCCGAGTTGATCAATGGAGCGCAATGGCATGAGCGGGCCGCGTTTGGGGGAGCCATTACGGGGGTCCAGGATGAAATCGTAGGTGCTTTTGACGTCACTTGCGGTCAACGGTCTGCCGTCGTGAAAGGTCACACCGCGGCGCAGGTTGAAAATGTAGGTCCTGTCATCGACCATGAGCCAGCTCTCGGCAAGTTCGCCCTGTAATCTCGAGTTGGCGTCGGCGCGCAGCAGTGAGTTATAAATCAGCCCGCCGATACGGACGGAATTGGCATCCGTCGCGTAACGCGGATCCAATTGGGTTGGGTTACTTTCGATCCCGATCACCAGGTAGCCGGGCGGTGCCTGGAGAGGCGGAGAAAACAGACAGCCGCTGACAGAGGTAATGAGGAAGATCACCAAGCAAAGGCGATGAGGCTTGGTTTTTGTCACGAAACGATGTCTCGGTTAAGGAGGCTGTTGAAAAGAGCTGGTAAATGCCTCAACAAGCTCTGTCTGAACCGCTCTAAATCAACAATATCAATTATTACCGTTCGCCCCGGAGCTGCGTCGAAGGGTGAACGGCGAGTTTTTCTACAGCCTGTAGAATTTTGACTGAGAATACCCGTTTTGATAGCATGGGTCAATTTCCCAGTGCCGCAGTGACTGCGGCTTCAGCAACGGAAGCCGTTCTTGAATCGTATGAGCCGCATTTTCTTATCCAATGCTGCAGTGAAACGCGGAATCGACCATCTCTTGTTACTTTCTAGGCTTTGTAAAAACGCTACAGTGAATTCATTGGCGGTGGACGGTCTTGTTTGAGAATTTTTTGCCCATCTGACGATAGTGAGCCTAGACTTCTGGCTCATCCAGGTGGCTTGAAGGCGCGGGCAGTTAGCATATAATAACGGGTGACATCATGGACATCATACTCCTCAAGATTACCGCGGCGGTGTACCTGATCGCGGCCGCGAGTTTTATTTTTTATGTTTTTTTGAGAGATACCGCCTCCCGGCTTCCACCCCTGCTCCTCTCGTGTGCTTTTTTCCTGCATACCGTGGCTCTAGCCTTGCATTTTCTCAGGGAGGGATACCCGGCGATCACGGAAATCCGTGAGGCCCTCGTCTTTAAGAGCTGGCTCATGGTCGCAGGTTACCTTTTGATCCAGCTCAAATACCGTCTCACGGTGCTTGGGGCGATCATTGCGCCGCTCGCATTTTTGATGTCTCTTGCGGCTTTTGCGTTCGGCAGGGGCAGCGGCGAGTTTCCGCCCGAGTTGAAGACGCTCTGGCTGCCGCTTCATGTGACTTTGGCCTTTCTCGGCAATGCCGCATTTGCTTTGGCTTTCGGCGTGAGTTTGATTTACCTGCTCCAAGAGCGTCACCTCAAACACAAAAACATGATTGCATTGATGAGGCGTTTCCCGTCTCTGGAATCGTTGGACCGAGTGAATTACATGCTCTTGGTGTGGGGCTTCCCGTTCATGACCCTCGGTATCCTCACAGGCAGCTTGTGGGCAGCCATTGCGTGGGGAAGCTATTGGTCGTGGGACCCGAGGCTCATCGCTTCCGGCCTTGTTTGGCTCTTTTATGGGGCCCTTTTGCACGGCCGCATTACGGCGGGACTGCGGGGGAAAAAGGCCGCCCTTCTGACGATCATCGGGTTTGTCGTCGTTCTGGGCTACTTCTTGGGAGGGGATGCAATTTTTCCGAGCCGACACGGGGGCCGGTTCGAGTAAGTCGTGCAAAAGGAAATTGTCATAGTCGGGCTCAATCATCGAAGCGCGCCTCTCGAAATCCGCGAAAGCGTCGCCTTTGAGAAACCCCAAGTCAAAGAAGCTCTAGGGCGGATACGCGCCTACCCAACGATCCGTGAAGGGGTGATCCTCTCCACTTGTAATCGAGTGGAGGTCGTTGCGGCAGTCGAAGAAAGTCAATCCGCTTTCCGCGACATTACGAATTTCCTCACCGAGCACAGAGCGTCCAGGAACGAGACGGAATTGGATGAGCATCTTTACACTTTCCGGGGCTCCGATGCCGTGCGGCATCTTTTTCGAGTGGCCGCGAGCCTGGATTCGATGGTCGTCGGAGAGCCCCAGATTCTCGGACAACTCAAGGAACATTACGTCCTTGCGCACGAAGCAGGCACGGTGGGCGCGGTTCTGCACCGGTTGTTCCACCGATCTTTTTTTGTCGCTAAACGTGTTCGAACCGAGACGGGTATCGCTAGCCGGGCGGTATCGGTCAGTTCGGTCGCGGTGGATCTGGCCAAACGGATATTCGAGCGTTTTGATGACAGGAACGTCATGGTCATTGGAGCGGGCAAAATGGGAGATCTCATGGCCCGCCATCTCCAGCGTTCCGGCGTCAAAAGTGTGATGGTTACGAACCGCACCTTCGAACGTGCGGTGGAACTTGCGGAGCGGATTCACGGCAGTCCGATTCGATTCGAAGATTTTCCACGCTATCTCCAGCTAGCCGATTTGGTGATCGGTTGTACCGGAGCTCAGGAAGTGCTCGTGGATGCGGCGACGGTGGAAAAGGTACTGCGGGAGCGCAAGCAGGAGGCCATGTTTTTCATCGACATCGGCGACCGCCGAAATTTCGACCCCCAAATCAATAAGCTTGATAACGTCTATCTCTACAACATCGACGACCTCAAGAGCGTGGCTGAGGAAAACTTGCTGGAACGATCCAGCGAGGCGGAAAAGGCGGAAAGCATCGTCCGAGATGAGGTCGAGAGTTTCGTCCTCTGGGTTCAATCGCTGGAGCAGGTCCCGACGATTGCGGCTTTTCGGGAAAAACTAGAGGAGATCAGGCAGAAAGAAATCGAGAAATCTTTAAACGGAAATCTTCGGGGGTTGTCGGAGAAGCAAAAGAAAGCGGTCGAGGACATGACAGAGGCCATGATGAAGAAGATCCTCCACGGTCCGATTACGCATTTGAAGCGACCGACGGAAGGGGAAGACGACGCGCTCTACATCGCAACCCTCAAAAAGCTTTTCGATCTGGAGGATAGGTGACAAGACCAGTGGCAATTCTCAACCCTG